>NZ_JAHHPQ010000525.1:0-1036 GCF_024606245.1 Endozoicomonas sp. SESOKO2 | reverse complement strand
TATAACCCGAGGTAAAGTATTTTTTTATTTTTTAATTTACCAACCGGAAATGAAATGATTATGCCTACTGAATGTGCTAGAAATATTGGTGTTATGTTTGATCACAACTTGACTATGGATCAACAAATTACTTCTGTCTGCAAATCTGCATTTTTTCACATAGGTAACATTAGGAAAGTCAGGAAATACATATCTCAACATGCTGCTGAAATCACTGTCCACTCATTAGCCACGTCTAGACTTGATAACTGTAATGCTTTACTTTGCGGTGTTCCTAAGAATCTCATTGCAAGACTCCAACGTTCCAGAATTGTGCCAGCACGCCTGATAGTTGAATCGAGTAAGCATGTTCATATTCATCCTGTCCTTAAGAGCTTCCACTGGTTGTCTGTCGAGAGTAGGATTGCATTCAAGATTCTAGTCCTTACCTTTAAGGCACGTGAGAGGATTTCTCCCAGGTATCTTCAAGACCTCATTACTGACTATGTCATGGCCAACTAGAAGTCTCCGATCTGCTTCAAAGTGTCTATTGAAGGTTCCAAACTACAACTTGAAATCGTATGGAAAAAGGGCCTTTTCTGTTGCAGGGCCATTGCTGTGGAATTCCCTGCTAATGGATATTAGGTCTCAGAGATCTTTAGCCACTTTTAAGGAAAAGCTGAAGACATTTCTTTTTATGAAGAGTGTTTCTTAATTTGTAACGTATGTACTATCTCATTTTCTTTTTATTTTGAATTCTTCAGCGCTTTGGGCATTGTTATGGATACAGCACTATATAAGATGATTTTATTACTTATTATTCAGTTAACTTTGAAAGAAGTCCATTAGTTGTTCAATTTAGCGGCTGTACTGTATATTTTCAGGGGCGGTATAACCTTCCGTTATAATAGTTTGAAGTACATTCCAGTTTCATCAAGAAGCTGTTTTGGTCATGTTTTTTCTTTACCCTTTTAATTTACCCCTTTTTCTGATCGTTACCCTTGACTCTCTTACCCTCGGACCCTTTTTTGCTTAAGCTTAGTTGTTTCCCTGTTTG
>NZ_JAHHPQ010000524.1:0-4061 GCF_024606245.1 Endozoicomonas sp. SESOKO2 | reverse complement strand
CCATTGACTGCATTCGGGGCTTCCGTCATTCCTAACCTTGACCTGACCCTGAGCCGCTGTGAAGAGGCGCTTGGGTCACGCTCGGATGCTGAAAAACGACTTGTAAAACTGAGAAATATGAACCCCGATGCTGATGAAGAGATCCTTTGCCAGCATTCCCACAATTTCGACGCTGATATTACCAATGCCCGTCTGTGGCAGTCGATGGAAAAACACCAGATGGCTGAAACACTCCTGGTGAATATGAAAAAAGAGCTGACCAGAATACTGCTGTCGAATCGATGCGCTGCCACTGCAAAAACACTGCATAAACAGCTCCAGATTGTCAATATTGCTCTGGTGAGACTCTTGCAGGAGCGAGGCTTATATGAATGGGCAGAAGATTTACTGCTGGATATGAGTGGCAAGCAAGCCAACTACAGTGAGGAGTTCCTTTGTCAACCCTGTGGAAATGATGAAATTGATCTGGCTCTGCTGCGACTCTGGGAGCTGATGTGTAAACATGAACGGGTTGGCAGACTACTGCTGAATATGAGTGGCAAGCGCCTGGATGGCACTGAGGAAGACCTCTTCACTCCCTATGAAGACCGTGATATTGATCTGGCCCTGGCGCGACACTGGCATAGGATGGGCAAATATCAATGGGCTGAAAGACTGCTGCTGAACATGAGTGACAAGCACCTCTCTGACACTGAGGAAGACCTGTGCACGCCCTCTGGAGACCGTGAGATTGACCTGGCTCTGCTGCGAGTCTGGGAGCTGCAGGGCAAATATAAACTCACGGAAAAATTGCTCTTGAACATGATTAACAAGCACCCCGACGACAGCGAGGACGACCTGTGCAGACCCTCTGAAGATTTTATGATTGACCTGACTCTGGTAAGGCATTGGCAGATAGCGAGCAAATTTAAACGCTCTGAAAGACTGCTGCTGAACATGAGTGGCAAGGATCCCAATGCCTGTGCAGAAGACCTGTGCCAACCTTGCGGGAATTTCGATATTGATCTGAACCAGGCACTCCTTTGGCAGGCAATGGGCAAGAGTCAATGGAGTGAAAGACTGCTTCTGAACATGAGCGGCAAGCACCCCGAAGCCACTGAAGAATTTCTGTGCAAGCCCTATGGGCATCCTCTCATTGACCTGGCCATGGCGCGACTTTGGGAGTTAACGGGCAAATATAAACGGTGTGAAAGACTGTTGCTGAACATCATTGGCAAGCACCCCGATAACAATGAGGAAAACCTGTGCAAACCCAGCGGGACTCGCGATATTGATCTGACTCTGGTTCGCCTCTGGCGGATGATGAATAAAAAAGAACGGTCTCTAAAACTGCTCCATCGTTGCTGTGATTTATACCACGCGAGTGAATGTGAATACACACTCCTGAGTATCTATGCCGGGACCACAAGATTTATGGAATTAATGAGCGGATGTCAGGAAAGTGCCAATACTTTACTGACATGCTCGATCCATTATTTCAGGCTGGCTACCGGGCAGATAACAGACAATGACCTTGAGTCAGGACGAAATAACCTTAAAAAAGCGCTTGAGTCTGTGGAATCGGCGCTGCAGAAATACCCCGCCACTGCAGGCGCTTATTCGCAAAAAGCGCACTGTCTCAGAATGCTAAGTTACAGTGAAGGTAACAGTGAAGACGTGTGGACTGAATGGTTCGACAAAGCCAAAGTTCTTGACCCCAGCCGGAAAGAGCGGTTTAAGGATAACGACGATTGGCGAATCACCGAAGCACTTGCTGTTAAAAAGCTTCAGGATATGGCACAGCAAACATAAACCTGTCTACGGCTCAGGGAATTAAGACGCTTCCATGAACTTCTACCTCCGTTTGCTGTCTCAAGAGCTTAAAGGGAGGTTACTTCGCCATCAGTTACGGATTACCACCAGCCTATGGTTCAACATCGCAACCGTCACAAAATCACCTGCCTGATTCCGATCAGGACGCTCATCAGGACACAAAGCCTGCATCCGATTTAAACCCGAATGCGCAACCGTTTGTTCCTCGTGGTCCCTGGTCGAACACGCGCACGGATATTCGCCGTCGGCGAACCACCGGGCACAGCAAACCTTCTGTTCAGAGGTCACACCAGTCAACCAGAAAGAAATCGCCTGAACCGGCTGAAAGAAAAATCCGTGAAGCCTATATAGCACTGAAAAACCAGCATTTCAGCTACGCAGAAGCCACATTCAAGGCTGTCTTGGAAGAATACCGGGTCCAACTCAGCGACGCCGACGAACAAAGCTCAGTCATGGGACTGGCAAGATCGTTGAAAGAGCAAAACCGGGAAAAACTGAAAGAAGCCTTTGATCTTCTGGAAGCATTCAGATCGAAAGGATCATTGACTCCATTAGGGGCTTCCACCATTCACAACCTTGACCTGACCCTGAGCCGCTGTGAACAGGCACTTGGGTTATTCTCGAAAGCTGAAGAACGACTGATAAGACTGAGAAATATAGACCCCGATGCCGATGAAGAAATCCTTTGCAAGAAATCTCACAATTTTGACGCTGATGTTACCAATGCCCGACTGTGGCAGTTTATGAAAAAACACCAGATGACTGAAACACTGCTGGTGAACGTGAGAAAAGAGCTGACCAGAAAGCTGCTATCGAATCGAAAAACTGCCACTGCGGAAACCCTTCATAAACATCTCCATATCGTCAATATTGCCCTGGCGCGACACTTACAGGAGAGAGGCCTGTATGAATGGGCTGAAAAGTTGCTGCTGGAGATGATTGGCAAGCGACCCAATAACGGCGAGGCGTTCCTTTGTGAGGCCTGTGGGGATAATGAAATTGATCTGGCCCTGGCACGACTCTGGCAGTTGATGGGAAAGACTGAACGGGCTGAAAAACTGCTGTTGAACAGGAGTGGCAAGCCCCCCAATGCCAGTGAAGACATTCTATGCACTCACTCTGGAAATCGTGAAATTGACCTGGCCCTGGTGCGACTCTGGCAGACAAAAGGCAAACACGAATGGTCTGAAAAATTGCTGCTGAACATGAGTCGCAAGCACCCTGATGCCAGTGCCGAAATGCTGTGCAAGCCTTTTGGGCATTACGTTATTGATCTGACTTTGGCGCGGCATTGGGCGATCATGGGCAAGCATCAGCTGGCTGAAGGATTGCTACTGAACATGAGTGGCAAACACCTCGGTGACCGTGTTGAAAGGCTTTGCAGGGTCAGTGGAAACCGTGAGATTGACCTGAGCCTGGCCCTGGTCTGGCAAGTTACGGAAAAGCTGGAACTTTCTGGAAAGATGCTGCTGAACCTGAACGGCAAGCACCCTGGTAACAGTGAAGAAATCCTGTGTCAGCCCTGTGGAAATTATGAAATTGATTTGGCCCTGGTTCGATACTGGGGGCGAGTAGGCCAATATAACAGGGCTGAAAATCTACTGCTGAACATGATGGGCAAAAAACCCAATCAAAATAAAGAAATCCTGTGTCAACCCTGTGGAGATCATGTCCTGGATCTGGCTCTGGCCCGACTCTGGGAGACGATGGGCAACTATGAATGGGCTGAAAGACTGCTGCTGAACATGAGTCACAAGCACCCCAATGACAATGAAGAACGCCTGTGCAAGCCTTGTGGAAAGCAAGAGATTGATCTGGCACTGGCAAGAAATTGGGAGATGCAGCACAAATATACACTAACTGAAAGGTTGCTGTTGAACATGGCCGGCAAGTCTCTCTTCGCCGGAGAGGAAGCGCTGTGCAAACCCACCGGAAATCTCAACATTGATCTGACTCTGGTGAAATTTTGGGAGCTAACGGGCGACCATAAACGGACTGAAAAACTACTGCTGAACATGAGTGGCAAGCATCCCAAAGCCACTGAAGAATTACTGTGCAAACCCTGTGGGCGTCCTCTGATTGACCTGGCCCTGGCACGAATCTGGGAGGTAATAGGCAAACATACACGGTCTGAAAAACTGTTGCTGAACATGAGTGACAAGCACCCCGATGACACTGAGGAAGACCTGTACAGACCCAGCGGAAATCACGATCTTGATCTGGCCCTGGTCCGCCTCTGGCAGGTGATG
>NZ_JAHHPQ010000523.1:0-1216 GCF_024606245.1 Endozoicomonas sp. SESOKO2 | reverse complement strand
AAATTTATATTAAAGACACGAGAGTTATCATTTCAAGCTGTAGTCTTAGAAGGGAGAATAAAATCAATGCAGCCGTTACCCTTTCATTTTTCCGACCTGAAATGCTTTACTGGCAATTGGGATACATACAAGAATCCTACATTACTTTAAAACCCTATCGTTTTTTTTCTGAACACGAAACGATGTATTCGGATACCAAAGCATCGGTTAAAATGAATGATAAAAATAACGAATACCCTCAGTGGTCACAGCCTTGCAATTTTTCGAGATCTACTTTCATCGATAAATCTCCCACAACTTCCATTTACGACAAGGATGCAATGCCTGATTGTAATATCATCCCTTTGCATCTACCGGCAAACTCCATTATCCCCAGCGATGATCTGCAACCACAGGGAACGGAAATATCCACTGAATCCGTCGATAGCCATCAAGCAACATTAATCTCTGCGATTGATGAGCTTTGTGATTTATCTACCAACGGGAAAATACAAACTGCGGTAGTTTATGGTTTGCATACTGTTCCGCGGCAGTATAAAAAAACGATACTAACCAATTGGCTTAGTGCTATTAAAATGAATCAGGATCAGCTGGCGGATGCTCTCCCAGTGGTGGTGACCACCACGGTCAGCGCTTTCAGGGATAAAGATAGAGAGGGAGATGAATATATGGATGAAAGTGGAACGAGTTCGTTAAAAGAAATCGCGAGCACCACAGGCTTTACACTGATTGACTTTCGGGATCAGCAGGACTGGGCCTCTTTGATGGCCACGGGCAAGAGCCAATGGTTACTGTGTCTTATGCCCAGTTTGCCACGGCAAAGTTTCAATAAACTGGTGCAAAGCTCCCGGTTCCCGGTGTTAAGTGAAGGCGCCAATCTGACCTCGACCCTGTTGCAAAATGGCCAGGCCCATCTTTCTCTCCTTCCCTATGGAAATACGCCAGTGGCTCAGGACATGGGAGTGCCACTGGAGGCTTTAAAAGCCCTGGCCTTTTCCTGCAAGCTGCAGATGGAAAGAAAGGGTGCCGAGAATGAAGTCCTTAAAACATTGTCAAACTTTGTCAGGATAGGCCGCTATGCAGAGGCACTCTCTTATATTGACAAGATAAGGACCGAAGGCTTTGAAAATGGAGCATTGAGTTTTGTATGGGCAGACCCTCAACCATCGCCTTTGCATTTGAGGCCAGTCACCATTATGAGCCTGTTACATAAAGC
>NZ_JAHHPQ010000057.1:0-2009 GCF_024606245.1 Endozoicomonas sp. SESOKO2 | reverse complement strand
GATATGGGCTCTGTTGCCCGGAATAGCCTGGGCCGCCTTTGGTCAGTACAGCGTATTGATTGGGCTGGTAACCACGTCGTTGCTGGCTTGTGTCCTGCGCCAGACTGTCTCATGGCCGAAAACCTTGCTGGCCGTTGTGCCGCTGGGAGGCCTCGTGGCTTTTGCCATGTACCAGATATCACCCCAGATGATCAGTGCCATGACTGACACTGTGATGGAGTTTTTGAAAAAGAGTCTCCAGAGCAGTGGCAGCGAAGAGACTCTGCAACTGGGTGATCATCTGAGACAGATTCTGGAATACGGCGTCGCGGGTGCTCTGGCCTGGGTGCACATACTGTTTTGTGTCCTGGCTCTGATGCTGGCGCGTTCCTGGCAGGCCGATCTGTTCAACCCTGGTGGATTCGGTGAAGAATTCCGCAAGGTGCGGTTGCCCGCAGCTGTTGGGGTAGGTCTTCTGATCATAACTTTGATGGGGTCGGCATTGTCACCCATGTTGACTGCCCTGGTACCCATCGCATCGTTGCCACTGTTTATCGCAGGTTTGGCACTGGTCCACGGGCTGGTAAAACTGCGCCAACGGGGCAGCTTCTGGTTGATTGGCTTATATATGCTGTTGATCACCCTTACGCAACTGGCATACCCGGTTATTGTTTTGACTGCTTGTCTTGACAGTCTGTTTGATTTTCGCAACCGCGTGAATCAGCAGATTCAGGGCTGACAGGCACTAGGTATAAGGTAAGAGGCTAGCGATGGACGTTATCCTGCTTGAGAGAGTTGCCAACCTTGGCAACCTGGGCGACAAGGTAACCGTTAAAGCCGGTTACGGTCGTAACTTTCTGATTCCTTTCAGCAAGGCTGTGCCTGCTACTAAGGAAAATGTTGAAGCTTTTGAAGCTCGTCGTGCCGAGCTGGAAAAGGCTGCTAACGAAAAGCTGGCTGCTGCTGAAAAGCGTGCAGCTGAAATGGCTGAAATCGAACTGACCCTGACCGCCAAAGCGGGCGACGAAGGCAAACTGTTCGGTTCTATCGGTTCACGTGATCTGGCTGAAGCCATTACTGGCGCTGGCGTTGCAGTAGCCAAGAGCGAAATTCGCATGGGCGAAGGTCCTATCCGCGCTACTGGTGAATACGACATCGCCATCCAGTTGCACACCGACGTTGCAGCGACCATCAAGGTATTCGTTGAAGCTGAATAAGTTTGGCTTTAGCGACGCCTGATAAAAAAATACCCGCGGGTTTCATCCCACGGGTATTTTTTTATGTACTTTTTGTCTCAAGTCTTCCAGCGCCATCATTTAAGTCAGAGGATTATTTTAATTCTGTAATATTGCATACATTTTACTGTAATGCTTGTGTCGTTTAATGAGCCTGCTTTAGAGGATATTAAACAAAAAATAAAGCTGGCTTGAACGAGTAGAGATGACATGAGCAAACATACTTTTGATCCAACGGTATACAACTCCAGTGATAATCGACCAATCTCGGCAGTGCTGGAAAAAGAATTAACTCGTCGGGGTGTTTTAAAACGTGGCGGTGCGCTGGCAGCATTTACTGCGCTGGCCAGTTTTGGTTTAACCGGCTGTAACGATGACTCCGATGATGTTGTTTCATCAGATCTCTCCCTCGGCTTTGACTCTATTTCCGGCTCCAAAACCGATGCTGTCTCTGTACCTGCTGGCTACTCCGCTCAGGTTCTGGCGCCATGGGGAACGCCGCTGAATGATCTGGCGGAAGATTGGAAAGAAGATGGTACAAACAGTTCTACCGATCAGGCGAATGCTACCGGCATGATGCATGACGGTATGCACTTCTTCCCGCTTGAGGGCAGCAGCACTGAAGGCCTGCTGTGTATAAACCATGAGTTTATCGATCAGACGAGACTGCATCCCTCAGGGGCTACCCAATTCAATGGTCAGCGTCCTGCTGAAGAAGTTCGCAAAGAAATCAACGCCCACGGTGTTTCAGTGGTTCACATCAAACTGACTGATGGTGTCTGGGATGTCGTGAAA
>NZ_JAHHPQ010000522.1:0-12141 GCF_024606245.1 Endozoicomonas sp. SESOKO2 | reverse complement strand
CAGCATTGTGATTTAGCTGCATAAGTTGAGGCGACATCTACCTTGAAAGTTACCGGCATGCATTCCGCCACCGTTCCAGTTGGTCGCCCCGTTCTCAGCCCAGTCCGTATTGGGATCATCTATTTTCCTGGCAGTCAGGGCCAGAATCTGTTGCACATCCCGGTACCCCAGGTTGGGGTTCGCTTCCAGCATCAAGGCGACAATCCCGGTCACCACAGGCGTAGCGAAAGATGTACCCTGGGCTGTCTCCAGGTCATTGCCAAATACAGAGCCATTGTCATTCACCAGCTCCCTGGAGGTGCTGGCAATATTGGAACCTGGCGCAGATACCAGAATACTGGCTCCCGGATTGGAGAAGGGTTTGTCTCCCGTCACCAGAGCGCCCAGATCTTCTTCTGCATTGATAGCGCCCACCGTAATCACAGTACGATTATTAGAGACGTTACTGTAATTGGTATTGCCACCATTCTGGCGGTCGTTACCCCCGGCGAACACCATGACGGTACCCCGACCACCACGACCTTCATCCACAGCCGTATCAAAGGCAGCAACCAGAGGCTGGTTGGTATTAAAGTTATTGACTAAAGACTCCACAAAGCCCCAACTGTTGTTGACGACATCATAGTTTTTGTACTCATTCAGGGCGCTCAGGTCACTGCCATCATTCGCCAGGTAATAACCCGCCAGGGTTGCATCATGGGCAACACCTATGGCACCTTCACCATTATCATCGGCGACCATGACACCCGCGACTAATGTCGCATGATTGGAAAAGATCGTTGGTGTCTCACCATTAGCGAGCCAGCTTTTATCCACATTGGCATTCAGGTCGTAGTGGCGATGATCAAAGATTTCTGGCGTAACAGAAAAATCCCCACCGGGCTCGAACATGGCAATTTTGACACCTTTACCGGTGTAATCTTTCCACACAGGCAGGATATTGGAATCCGTCAGATACCACTGTTCTACCATCATGGGGTCAGTCGGCATATCAGAAGTACGAAGCACCACCGTTGACTTCATCTCTGCGGTATCTTCAGAGCCCCTTTGAACCACCAGGGCACCTGTATTGCCCTTGCTGTCTGCTGCCTTGTACTGAAAACTCATTAGCCCAGTAAAATCAGCATCCGGTGTAAACAGTACATCACCATTCTGAAGAACCGCTGTGCCGCCTTTGACCGATGAAATCTCGGTAATACGCAAGGCATCCCCCTGATAGTCCACATCATTGCCCAGCAACTCAGAGGCAGAAATCAGATAAGGGGCGCTACTGCCGCTATCAAAGGGCACATCCACCACATCCTTGACCAGCATGGGGTTTTCCAGGTTGACATCCACGGTGGACACATCGCTGAAACTGAACTTCTCAACGCCCGTCAGGAAGTCAGAGCCATCCCTGCCACTCACGGTATCAGTAACCCAGATGCCCTCGGAGGTTCGGGTAATTCGATAGTCTGAATAGCTGCCAGAAAACCTTGCGACATCCACACCTTCACCACCGTCAATACGGTCATCACCCTGACCGCCATTCAGTACATCATTACCGGCATCGCCCAACAGGATGTCGTCGTCCAGCCCACCTTCCAGAACGTCATTGCCTTCACCGCCACTCAAACGGTCTC
Organism: Endozoicomonas sp. SESOKO2; assembly: GCF_024606245.1. Taxonomy (NCBI): domain Bacteria; kingdom Pseudomonadati; phylum Pseudomonadota; class Gammaproteobacteria; order Oceanospirillales; family Endozoicomonadaceae; genus Endozoicomonas; species Endozoicomonas sp. SESOKO2. The sequence continues at coordinate 10,519 of NZ_JAHHPQ010000522.1, read as the reverse complement.
GGCCACGATGCCCCCTCACAATATCATTGCCCTTGCCACCATAAACAGAGTCGTTGCCGTCCTCACCCGACAAGGCATCGTTTGCCAGGCCCCCAGAGATCACGTCATCTCCTTCGCCGCCCTTGATGAAGACATTGCTGCCACCGCCGCCAATGAATACATCATTACCTCGACCACCTTCGACCACTTCTACCCCGGACTGATGCAAATTCAGGCTGACTCCCTTGGTACCCAGAACCTTAACGATATCAATACCGTCACCGCCCTGAATATTGTTTGGGTTATCATCACCATCAATCAGTAGCACATCGTCGCCTGCTCCGGCATTAAAACTGTCGGAACCGCCACCGCCGGCCAGCCAGTTAGAGCCTGCATCACCAATCAGAGTGTCATTACCACGACCACCATAAGCCGAATTTACCCCCTTAACAGCGACATCCACAGTTTCGCCACTGTCGCCTGCTGCATAGCTGGTAAAACCATTTTGAGAGGTCACTCTCTGACCATCATCCTCAGCGATAAAAATATGACCGTCCGGGTTGGAGAGGAAGTTGGCGGCGATGGCTTCACGGATTTTCAGCTCACCATTAACATTCTGAACAAAGTTACCCCGGGCCAGTACCTCGTTACCGTCCAGAATCTCGCCGGATTCTTTTCGGGCATCCAGATTCACAGAGACAACGCCTGCTTCTTCCAGGCTTTTCAGCTCACCAGCATCGGTTTCTGCATCGCTGTCCGCATCAACCCAGACCTTGACGGAAGACCAGGCCGTATCCTGATTATTGAATACGCCATCACTGTTACTGTCCAGAGTTCGTAGTGCCTCAAAGCCATTTGCGTAAGGCGTTTCGCCGGGAGCACCATCCTGGCCTTTCGCACCCTGATAGTATTCCGAGAACAATTCACTGACATCATCAATCTTGCCATTATTATTCAGGTCAATTGCCAGTAGACCATCCGTTGGTGATACCCAGCCTGATTGCTCCTCAACACCGTCGTGATCAATATCAAAGAAAACATTGGCCTGATCGAAATGCTCCAGCTGAACACCATCGCCATTCAGATCCAGTACCAGAGGATCAATAAAGAGAGTATCGAACGCATTGCTCTGGGCGCTGTTCAGAGAGCCCAGGTCAAAATCATCGAAGGTATCGAAGTTATAAAGGGGGTCTTGTTCCAGGGCAGAGCCTAAACCATAATCAAAATCTTGACTCAGGTTATGGTTACCGGGCCGTAATCCGTTACCGATGATATCGCCAATCAGGGTGTTGTGAATGCCGTTGTCGTTGACAATGCTGTCGGTAGAGAGTGCATACCAGTTACTGTCGTATTCCAGATACCCCTCACCAATCAGGCTGGATGACTGCTCTGGATCGAAATGCGAGTTTTCGGAAGTACCCTGGGTGGTGTGGGTGTCGATGTCGAGGAGGGAGTTGTCTACAGAGCCAGTGTATTCATTAATATTACTCAAGGCACCCTGAGTAATCTCGTCAGTCTTGGTATTAACGTAGTAGGTTTCTCCAGTATCTGGATTGACAAACTCAACAAGCGTTCGTCCCTCGGTTTCAATAACTTTTGAAATATACTGATTATTTTTATGAAATCCGATGATTGATTCACTGGTCTCAGCAGTGCCAAACTGATCATTCAAGCTCAGTGGCTCACTGGTATCCAGAGGTTCTTTCGGTTGAACAGTGACAATAGATGCCTTGCCATTCTCATCAGTTATGGTGATAACTTTCACGCCGGTGGCGTTGTCAGTTTCAATACTCAGGTTAATATCTGTCGACTGTAATGGCTCGTCGGTTATTGTAATGTTAGGGTCGTTTGAAATGACAAACACCGGGTCGGTGGGTGATTTTAGCTGGTTTGAAGATTCAGGTGAAGTTAGCGAGTTTGAAGCATCATCAAAATCACCTACAATGGTATCCCAGATGTGGCTACCTTCTTCTGGTCTCACCAGAGAATATGCACCGAGTGCTACTCCAACAGTTGTTGCGGCCAATGCAAAACCGACTGAGCCAGCTGCCATTGCAAACATGCCTGCAGTTCCAAGACCTAAGCCCAAAATGTCCTGGATTGTTGCATCACTTAATTTGTTGTCGTTATTTAACTCGCTATAAGCTTTTTCAACTATCGCAGGCACTTGGGCTATTAGAACAGCTATATTGGCTTTGCCTATCGTTTTGCCTGCAAGCTCAGCAGCATCAGCCATTGTAGCTAAGGCATCAAGCGCAGCTATCAAATCTGAACCTGCTTTGAGGTAGTCACCATCTGAATAACTGTCTGCGGCTGATGCAATTGAAGTTGAGGCTCCATGGCCTTGCAGTATTCGAACCGCAGCCTCAGCGTTACTGATCCCTATTGTTGACATATTCCTACCTATGGAATTTAATTGTTAGCATCAAAGAAAAAAATAGTAGACACAATGTGATATAGGCTAATAGTCTTGAAGGTTTTTTCAAGTACACATCCATGACATACTTTTCATTCAATAAATATTCGCTATTGCGATATATCTGGAAAACGAAGTCCTCATTTGATAAGTAATCTGCAACTATATATTTAATACATAAATAATCACCTCTTTTAATATCTAGCTGTTTTATTTTTGAAACAAGTTTTTTATCTATGACTCTAATAGTATTTTTTTCCTTATCCTTAAGCTCAATAAGCCAAGCAGATATTCCTCTTTTGGAAGATGCCCAAAATGACTTGACCACCTTTCCACAAACCAAAGCTGCAGAATTACGATCAGTTTCGGACCTGGTTATTTGACTAATGTAGCTATAACAAAAAACAATGCTAGCTGTAATCGCAATTCCAAGAAGCAATTGCTTGGCACTACTCATCTTTAGGTCAAAAGTTATTTTCATACAGGTATAGCCCATAGCAGCAACAATAAAAATAAGGGCAATAATAATTCGATGCTACTGCGTCAATTGAAAATACTTACCACCATTTTTCTTCACACCAAACAGCCCACTGTCTGGATAAAGCCTACTTTTCAAAAACCAGACGTAGCCCATGCTCAGTATTGAAAAGACAACGACCAAAGTTGTAAAAACTGGCACTTGCCCTATATCTTTGAATAAGCGGGGGAACTGGATAATGCCAAGGATAAGAAAAGCATTGTAGGCTGTTAAGCTATAGCGATAGAAACCAATAATAAACAGTACAGGCACAGCAATACTGATCAGACCAAAAAGGGTAATGTTATGCCCTCCTAACAAGGCCCCTGTATTGAAACCAATCAGTGCTGCGATGCTTGCCTGAACGAACATTATAAGAATAAGCAGGTTATTCATTTTTTCATACTTCTGGCACAAGAAAGGATCAGGCAGTGCAGTTACCATTAAGGCCAGTTTTTTCTCTGGTAGGCCGTTATCCTGATATTTTTTGTAAATTTCACTTTTTCCCATACCTTTGTTGAGTAGTTCTTGCATTTCTTGTTTTACTTTTCTCTTCTTCATTCTCTCTACCTGTAACTGAATCAATAAAATAGACTGCCCAGAAAAAGGCTTTACCTTTCCCTGATGCTCTCCTGCTTAAACCTCAAAAGCGGACTCAAAAAGTATTCTATCAATCGCCGCTGCCCGGTTTTAATTTCCACAGCTACACTCATGCCAGGCGACAGATTCACTTTCCTTTTCTCTACCAGCATCCAGTCTTTCTCTATGTGAACACTGGCCAGGTACCGCAAGCCTTGCTTTTCATCGGGTACAGCGTCGTCGGAGATATTGATCAGCTCACCGCCAATCAGACCGTATTTGGTGAAGTTGAAGGTGTCGATTTTCACCTCTGCCCGCTGGCCTTCCTGCACAAAGCCGATATCTTTGTTCAGCACCCAGGCTTCAACTTCCATGGTTGCTTCTTTAGGTACGATCTGCATCAGTGCCTGTGCAGGCTGGACGACACCGCCAATAGTGTGAATCTGTAGTTGCTGTACTGTGCCGTCTATGGGCGAAACAATCTTCTGCTGGTCATGCAGTTCCTGGGCCTTGATGCTTTCCTGCTTCAGGCTGGTCAGCTGGCGACGAACCTGCTCCTGTTGATCCAGGCTCTCCCGGCGTTTCTGGGCATGGAGGCTGTGCAGCTGGTTTTGAGTCTCTTCCTGTTCTGCGACCAGCTGCTGAACCGTCGCTTTTTGTGCCTTGATATCTTCTTCCAGCTCTATGCGTTGCTGTTCCAGTTCGAGATACTGAACCCTTGAGCCGAAGTTCTTTTTGTAGAGCCCCTCCAGTGCCAGTGTTCGCTCTTCAATGATCGGTAAAATCCGCTGGAGCTTGCTGACGATAGCTTCAATAGTCCGCTGCTCAGCCACTTTACTCTTAAGCTGGCTCTTTAGGGTGTCTGAAGCCGTTAAGTAGTCTTCTATCTGCTGGGCAAGCAACTGTTCTTCAAAAGCCAGTGTTTCCTGTGTCGGCGAGCCACTCGAGTACTGGTCAGCTGGCTTATATTGGGGTACCCGATTACTGTCCGGCTGGTCTTGGGCTGGTTGATCAAGATAACTAACAAACGCCCGTTGTCTGGCCAGTTGCAGCTCAAGAGCGATTATTTCTTTTTTCAGCCTGACCAGTTCTGCCTCGGTCACAATGCCAACCAGAGAAACCAGTGGATCGCCAGCTTTCACCTCATCGCCTTCCCGTACGTGAATGGCCTGCACTTCACCTATCACCATTGGCTGAATGGTTTTTACGCGCTCGCCCGGTACGATTTTGCCCTGTGCCGTGGCAACAATATCAATCCTGCCCACGCAAGCCCACACAATGGCTATTGTGAATAACAGGATGATGGTTTTTACAATTATTCGGCTGGTCGGGTTCGCCGGTGTTTCCTCCACTTCCAGAGCTGCCGGTAGAAATTGGCGTCGTGTATTGTGCAATGCTTCCTGCTTTTCTGTTCTGGACAACAGGAACCTGGTCGCTTTTTCCCAAAGTGGTCTGACCATTAGATAGCCTCCCGCAAACCATGTTGATGGGCATTCATTCGGGCGTAATGTCCGCCTTGCTTAACCAGTTGATCATGAGCGCCTTCTTCCACGATACGTCCTTTTTCCATGACAATGATGCGGTCAGCATCCCGCACAGTTGAAAGACGATGGGCAATAATAAAAACCGTCCTACCCCGGCTGATCCGCTTCATATTCTGTTGAATGATGTGTTCGGACTCGTAGTCCAGGGCACTGGTGGCTTCATCGAAGATCAGAATTTTCGGATTGGTCAGTAATGCCCGAGCTATGGCAATACGCTGTTTCTGCCCACCGGAGAGGGAGCTGCCCTGTTCACCAACCTGAGTGTCATAACCTTCAGGCAATTCAAGAATAAAGTCATGGGCACCTGCCAGCTGGGCGGCAGCAGTGACCCGCTCAATAGAAGCACCCGAATCAGCCAGTGCTATGTTGTCGCGTACTGAGCGGTTAAACAGAAAGTTTTCCTGAAGCACCACGCCGACTTGCCTTCTCAACCAGGCGGGCTCGACTAACGCAAGGTCAATGCCATCGACCAATACTCGACCAGACTCAGGCACATAAAGTCGCTGTACCAGTTTAGTAAGTGTGCTTTTACCTGAACCCGAGCGACCGACAATGCCAATGACTTCACCCGGTTTGACGGCGATGGAGATGCCATTCAAGACAGCAGGACGATCGGGTTGATAGCGGAACGTGACATGTTCAAACTTGACAACTCCCTTCAGTGTTGGAAGTGTCGTACGATTTGGGTCATGTCCCGGTTCTGTGGGTGTATTCAGAACATCGCCCAGCCGCTGAACGGAAATACCTGCCTGCTGAAAGTCCTACCAAAGTTGAACCAGTTTCAAAATAGGTGCACTCACTCTGCCAGCAATCATATTGAAGGCAATCAGCATACCGACCGATAGCTCACCATTGATCACCAGGGTGGCGCCAACCCAGAGAATCAGCACTGTGACTACCTTGTTGATTAGCCCTGCAAACTGGCTGGCAATATTACCCAGGTTCATCGCCCGGAACGCGGCAGAGACATAAGCTGCAAGCTGATCTTCCCAGACTCGTTGCATCTGAGGCTCAACCGCACTGCTTTTAATGGTTTCCATCCCGGTGACAGACTCCACCAGAAAGGACTGGTTTTCTGCGCCTCTCTTGAACTTTTCATTCAATCGGGCACGAAGAACAGGCGTTACTATCAGGGACAGAATGATATAGAAAGGTATAGAGCCGAGAACAATCCAGGTCAGTGTCGGGCTGTAGAAGTACATTACTACAAAGAAGATGATAGTAAACAACAGATCAATACACAGCGTCAGCGCAGAACCGGTAATAAACTCCCGAATTGTATCCAGCTCACGGACACGGGCTACCGTGTCACCGACTCTGCGGGCATGAAAAAAAGCAACGGGCAAGCGGAGCAGGTGATTAAAAAGCCGGGAACCCAGCACCACATCTACCCGATTGGTAGTATGGCTGAACACGTAGTTCCTGAGTCCATTCAGCACAATATCAAAGACTGACAGCACGAGCAGACCAAAAGCCAATACATCCAGTGTCGTTAGTGCCTGATTGACAAGAACCTTGTCGATAATGACCTGGAAGAACAGAGGCGTAATCAGGGCAAAGAGCTGAATAAAGAAGGATGCCAGCAGCACTTCATAAATCAGTTTTTTATGCTTGAGTATGGCCGGAATAAACCAGCTGAAGTCGAATTTTGCTATCCCCCCTGGTAGCAATGACCGTTTGGTGAATAGAAAGAGTTCACCAGTGAACAGGGTTTCCAGTACATCCAGTGATACCGTTTCAGGCCGGTCTTTCAAAGGGTCCTGGATCAGTGCTTTGCCATCATGAAAGCGGGCAATGATAAAGTAATGGCCATCAGAGTGACGGGCAATGGCGGGTAGAGGCAGATCTTGAAGTTTTTCACACTGAACTTCTGTACGACGAGCCTTGAGCTTTAAAAATTTTGCGGCCCTTAAAAGGTCTAACCCCTCAACAGGTCGATCGGAATCACCAAACTGGTGTTTGATCTGCTCCGGCTGAGCGGCCAATCCATGAAAACGGGCCAGCATCACCAGACAGGTCACTGCTGATTCCGAACTGCGTACACCATCCATCGGTGCGACTTCCTATAATTATTCTGTTCCTTGTGAGTTTGGATTGGATACTTTTAAGGCAGTGCGTGTCAAGATTTACCACTAAATGTCACCAAATGTTCATCAAAAGAAACAAATAACGAACGCTTTCAAGTAGAAGTGCCTTATGATTTGAATTCACTTACCTGCTTTCTGGTACTGGCTATTGAGGAAGGACTGGCAGGGTCAGAAGACAACTGTTATCGGATACATGGACGACAGATGACAGCCATTAAGCTATTTCTTCGGCTTTGTGTTTTGAGTCCCATGTCGGCGACAGCACATGATCTCTATGACGTCATTTCAAAGCGACTTCGACGCTTGCATAGCATCGACTCCTACGAACCTTTCTATTTTGTGTTCACAGATCGCAATCAGAACCAGGACTACATAATGAATTGTTTTTTCAGTGATGCGTATGAGCTTTTTTACAACAACCTGTCATTGTTTGAAGAGTGGTTAAGTCAAGCTAAAGAAATAGAGCTGGTTCAAAAAACCGTCTTGGATGAGAGAGCATTTTTATGGTCGGTTTTTCTTACAGAGGCACAACAGCTTGAGCATGTTTTGTTCAATGAGAAACCAATCAGGCTGGAGCAACACCCATATATTAAAAAACTACGGGACAGAATGGATGAATATAAGAAATATGTTGGACCTTGAGCAGCGGTGTGGTCACCGGATAACAGCAGAGTGGGTGACTTTTTAACGGTAGAGGTGGTCAATCTGGACAGTGCAGCTAGCAATAATGAAGATAGCCACAGAACTGATAGGCTGATGTGCCGCCTACCATCGCGTTCCTGCTGCTAAGCCACATGGCCTTACCCGCCGGGCAAATGCAAGTTTCTTCCTGTTTATCGAAGGCAAAATCTTTCAGGGTGAAACGGTCCGAGGCGGTAGGCTTACCGTGTTTCTTTGCCAGGGCCGCCCGCTCCTTTTTGTGTTGAATCTTATAACGCCCAGCCTGATCAAAGTTCGGATCACGCTGACGAAACTGGTTGTCTGCAATATAGCCATCGACGTTCATAGCCAACAGGGACTCCAGGCTCTCCCGAGAGTGGAAGCCACTGTCGGCTACAATTTTGGCGGTAGTCAGTACATTGCGGTGTTTGAGCCATTCACAGTGAGCGTCAATCGCCTGCACCATGGGTATCAGAGTCGGTTGCTCAGCGCCGCTACCATAGGCTTCCCCGTGCATAATCACCTTATGCTTACTATCAACACCGGCCACACCGCAGTAGCCCTGGATCACGCCTTTGGAGGTTTTCATTTTGGCACTGTCGGGGTCGGTGACATAATGGCGAACATCTCCCTGCCGATCAGACTCAATTGATCACACACCATTAGCACCTGCATAAACAGCTGGGTAATCGGTCCCTTCAAGCGGCTGATAAATTCGGCGATGGTCGTATAGTGAGGCTGACTGTCGGCTGACAGTGCCATAAATACAATGTTCTCCCGACAGGCTTTTTCGATTTTACGACTGGAGGTGATCCCTCGGGAATAGGCGAACAACACCACCTTTAAAAGCATGGCTGGATCGTAGGTTAAACGACCGGTTTCATCATTGTTGTAATGCTCATGAAAGATCGAAGTATCGATTTCATGATCTACCAGGTAATTCAGCGTGTATTCAAAAGAGCCCGGCACCAGTTGTTCGGCAAGATTAACTGGTAATAACAGATTCTGACTGGTGTCGTACGGTTTAAAGCGAGACATAGTGCGGGTTTTAAGTCTTCTCAGGGGCTTGAGCGCTATTTTATCAGACAACACCGGCCAGGACAGGGCTTTTGAGGGTTTTTCTACAGCCTCAACGCTTGCGTGTAGCGCGCAGCCGAAGGCGTCGTCGGGTGGAGGGGTGAAGCCCCGGAACGAACTGGAAGCATTTGTTATGCGGCGGTTACCCTGAACGAAAATTTCTTTATAACTAATATGGCAGCTATTTAAGTATGAACTATATTAGAACCTACTTCTTGTTATGGTGTTTTCAAAACGAAATAAAATGAAACATTTTGGGCTTTTCACATCAACCTTACTGCTTTGCATTGTACTAAAATCTGAAGCAGGATTTGAAAGAATAATCATTAAATCTGACAAAATACCGGTACTTGAAATCACAGCCAAATATAATCATCAAGCATCCAGGACCAGAAATATAGTCCCCGATAAAATCATTGTCAGGTCATTACTATCAGATACAGTAAGAAGCAGGCTGGGGACACATCCCTTCTTTACAGCTCTAGAGAATTTTTCGCGTTCTTTGTACAGGACAGGAATTATGAGTATGACTGCTGAACGCGAATACTCTAAGAGTTTTACTTTGTCATTCGATAACGCACCTAGTTTATTGTTAAGAACGCCAGCTATTGACATGATGGATTGGCAAGTGGTTTTTTCTCATCTAAATCAAGACAATCTGCTTTATCAATCTGGTTATCAAATCCCAGGAGTTCATCCACTTATATTATTTTTCTCGTGTGATTTTTTGAATTATCTTGATCAGAATATTTTAACAGGAATCGCAGGCAGCCAAGCAATACAAATTCCTTTATTACAATTAACTGCTAATACTGAGAACTATTTAACAGATGATTTGGTATTTACAGAATCTGCCAATGAAACAGACTTGATTATTAATATATACCCTCAAGGCGAGAATCAAGTGTCTCCTCCAGAAGGGTATAGCGTGAAACCATTTTTTGAGGGCAGCTTAAAACATTACCAATAGCTGCATAACGCTAAACTGTGGGCCGGAGCACGCAGTGCGGTCGTCCCGCCCCGAAGGGGCAAGCACCAGCGTATTGTTAGACGCTTTTAGTTGAGCTGAATGCTACAGCTTAGGCGTACTGAGTTTGCTGCAAATAATCATCCGTAACCTGTAGCTTATATACGGTTTTTGAGTTTTCTATACACTCTCGCATATCTTCAATAGCAAGTATGGATTCATGCTCTCTAAGGCCATTATTATTTGCCCATAAATCCATGTTTGGCCATTGAGCATACGCAACAAATTTTAATGGATCATCTGTTGAATGCAACCTTGAACCCAAGCTACCTAACTCTTTAAAAATAGCCTGTGTAGTTTTTAACCAGGATTGTCTGAATTGTTCTTCTTTTCCGGGTTTTATGTTGAACTCATATACAGCAATAAACATGTTTTTCATCGTTTTTGATTTTGTGATGCCGCCTAACCACAGAGCTGACGGGCAACGTAGCTGTCCCCGTCAAGTGAGCTGTTAGGTGGCGTGGTTATTTCTGAAGGTGGTTTACGATGATGGTGAGAGTTTCTTCTATTTTATCAAAACGCTTGTCGTGTTCGTCAAAACGCTTGTCGTGCTGTGCAAAGCGCAACCGATTTTCCTGCTGGTACTCTCGCATTTCCCGTCTTGTTGCCAGTATCTCTTGGTGTGTATCACCA
>NZ_JAHHPQ010000056.1:0-8264 GCF_024606245.1 Endozoicomonas sp. SESOKO2 | reverse complement strand
GTAGCGGAATCAACCAGTGAACTGTTTAATCGGTTGCTGTTCAGCAGAGCGACACCCAAAACAGCACAGTTGCTAGTGATCAAAGGCAGGAATACGCCAAGGACACGGTGCAGCAGAGGGCTGACTTTTCTAACCACCATTTCCGTAAACTGAACCACTACCGCGATTACAAGGATAAAGGCAATGGTTTTGAGAAATTCCAGACCCAGGGGAATCAGAAGGTACTGATAAGTCAGGTAGCTGCAGATGTTCCTGCTCCTTTCAGGGGCGCTGCCATCGGAATGATCAGCGCTGGCCTGATGTCATTGGCCTTTATGGGCTTCACTGGCCTGATCAAACTGTAAGGGAGATCTGTCAAGGATTATGGAAATCGTCATTTTTGCCATTATCGCCCTTCTTGCTCTGGCACTTGTTTTTGGCGCCATACTGGGTTTTGCCAGTGTCCGCTTCAAGGTGGAAGGCAACCCTATTATTGATCAGGTGAATGAGCTGCTGCCTCAGACCCAGTGCGGTCAATGTGGCTTTCCGGGCTGTCGTCCATACGCAGAAGCGATTGTCAGTGGTGAACCCATCAACCGTTGCCCTCCAGGTGGTCAGTCCACTATCAATGCACTGGCCGATCTTTTGGATGTGGAGCCTGAACCACTGGACGAAGAGCATGGTGCCGAAAAGCCGCCCATGGTTGCCTACATCCGGGAAGATGAGTGTATTGGTTGCACCAAATGCCTACAGGCTTGCCCAGTAGATGCCATTCTGGGCGCTGCCAGGCAAATGCACACGGTCATGAAAGATGAGTGCACTGGCTGTGACCTTTGTGTTGAACCCTGCCCTGTTGACTGCATAGACATGGTAGCCATCGAAACAACGCCCCATACCTGGAGCTGGACCTTGCCCTCCAGGGAAGCAGAACCTGGCCTGATAGCCACGGATATGAGAGGACAAACCGTATGAATCTGCCTCTCAGGGATATCACTGAATCCAGGCACATGCCCGAAGTCAAAGTCAGAGTCTGGCCACTGACGGGAGGCATTCATCCTGAGGAAAACAAGCGCCAATCTACCAGCGTGCCTATCAAGTCTGTCCCAATGCCGGATAAGTTAATTCTGCCATTGTCACAGCATGCGGGCTCTCCTGCAGAGCCTATTGTTGCTGTTGGAGACAGAGTGCTAAAAGGACAAATGATTGCCAGAGCTACCGGCTTTGTCAGCGTGCCCGTTCACGCCCCTACCTCGGGCACTGTGTCTGCAATAAGTTCAGAAGCGATACCCCATCCCTCCGGAATGCACGACGAGTGCATTACATTAATTCCGGATGACAAAGATCAATGGTGTCAGCTCCAGCCAATCGACGATTATAAATCTGTTGAGCCATCAACTCTGGTTGAGCTTATCCGCCAGTCGGGTATTGCAGGTATGGGCGGAGCAGGCTTTCCAGCCGCAGTCAAGCTGTCACCAAGAAGCCCGATACATACACTGATTCTGAATGGCACTGAATGTGAGCCGTATATCACGGCTGATGACATGCTCATGAGAGAGCGTGCCGACAGCATTGTGACCGGCGCAGAGATTTTACAACACCTTCTCACTAGTGAACGTTGTCTGATCGGCATTGAAGACAATAAACCAGAGGCGATTGAAGCCCTCAAAAAAGCCGTTGCCCAGAGCAGCAACGGTCATCAAATAAAAGTGGTTGTCTTCCCAACCAAATACCCTTCGGGTGGCGAAAAGCAGCTGATTCAAATATTGACAGGCCTGGAAGTTCCCTCAGGAAAACTACCTTCCGATTTGGGTATTGCTGTTCAAAACGTTGGCACAGCGGTGGCTGTCTGTGATGCTGTCCAGCATGGCAAGCCGCTGATTTCCAGAATCACCACCATGACTGGCGAAGCGCTCTCAAAACCGGGCAACCTTGAAGTTCTTCTGGGAACACCTGCCAGACACCTTCTGTCCGCAGCAGGCATCAACGATCGTCAACTGGACGCATTGATTATGGGTGGCCCTATGATGGGTTTCACGCTGAACGGGCAGGATGTCCCTGTCATCAAGACCAGCAACTGTCTGATTGCCGGAACCCGTGGAGAATTCCCTCCGGCCATGCCGGCTCAGGCCTGTATTCGCTGCGGTATGTGTGCAGAAGCCTGTCCATCGTCTTTGCTACCTCAACAACTTTACTGGCATGCGAAATCAGAAAACCATGAGCAGCTGAAACATCACAACCTGTTTGACTGTATCGAATGCGGTGCTTGTTCCTACGTGTGTCCCAGCAGTATTCCACTGGTTCAATACTATCGAGCCTCCAAGGGTGAAATTCGGGCTCAGGAAGCCAGACATGCCAAAGCAGAACGCTCCAGGGTGCGCTACGAAAATCGCCAGACCCGTCTTGAAAGAGAGCAGGCTGAAAAAGAAGCCAAGCGCAAGGCTAATGCAGAACGTGCTGCCAGATTGAAAGCTGAGAAGGCAGCATCAAGCAATAAAGAATCGTCTGCAGTCCCGGATCCTGTTCAGGCAGCCATTGAAAGAGCCAAGGCCAAAAAAGTGGCAGCAAGCACAACTACCAACAAACCGGCAAAAACGACACTGTCTGCAGATCAAAAAGAACTCAGGATTCAGTTATCACTGGCCAGCGCCCAGCTGAAGAAAACCCGCAGAGCCCTGACTCAGGCTCAGGAGAAGGGAGAAGGCGACATTGACAAGCTGAGTGCTGATGTCAGCATGCTGGAAGCTCAGGTAGCCAAACTGCAAAAAGAATTTGAAACGGCAGCTGTTTCAGAGCCTTCAGCCATAGAACAGCCTTCAGCTATACGACAGCAACCGAGAGCTGAAAAAAACCTTGATAACGAAGCTGCCAAAAAGTTGAAAATAGAATCCGCTATGGCTAAAGCAGCATTGAAAAAAGCGGAAAGAGCTTTGGCTACAGCCCTTGAAGAAGGCAGTTCTGAAACGGAAGCCCTCAGAGACGCAGTGGAAGAGTACCGCCAGAAAGCAGACAGCCTGACCAAAGAATTAGTTGATGCCAACACAGGAAAGCCAGCAAAATCCTCAGCAGATGACAAAAAGCTGAAAGTTGAACAGGCGATGGCCAAAGCGGCTTTGAAGAAGGCTGAGCGAGAAATGACAAAAGCTCAGGAATTGGGCTCCGATGACACTCTCTCCCTTCAGGACAAAATAGACGAATGTCGTAAAAAACTTGAACAACTGGAATCCGGAAAACCATCCGTCGCTGATAACGCAACGGGAGCGACCAGTTCGTCATACCCGGTAAAGACTGAAACCAGCGACGACCTTAAGAAATTGAAAATTGAGAACGCTATGGCCAGAGCTGCACTCAAGAAAGCCCAAAGGGCACTGGATAACGCCGAAGGCGATACCCAGGCCCTGGAAGCGGCCCTGACCAAAGCACAAACCAAAGCAGCTGAAGCAGAAAATGCTCTGGCCGCAGCAAGTTGATTCTCTCTTGATAAACAGTCGGTATTTACGATGACCCTGGTAAGGCAGACATCCCCCCATGCTCGCAGTCCCAACAGCACGCAGCAGATAATGAAATGGGTCCTACTGGCAGCAGTGCCGGGCCTGGCCATGCAGACAGTCTTTTTTGGCTGGGGAACGCTGATCAATCTCGTCTGGTGCATATTGATTGCAGTGGGCTCAGAAGCGTTGGTGCTGAAAATACGACAACGCCCCATCAGCTTCTATCTCACTGATGGTTCAGCCATTGTCACCGCCGTGTTGTTGGCTCTGGCACTGCCCCCCCTCTCGCCCTGGTGGCTAACCCTGATTGGAATTTCTTTCGCCATTATCATTGGCAAGCAACTCTACGGGGGGCTGGGTAACAATCCATTTAATCCGGCCATGCTGGGATACGTGCTGTTGCTGATTTCCTTCCCTCAGGAAATGACTCAATGGCTACCTCCGGTGGGTGCAGCAGGCCACACTGCTGTGAAAAGCTTCAGCGAGGCACTTTTCACTATTTTCCCACTCTTCGGTCACCCCATTAATATTGACGCCATCAGTATGGCAACGCCGCTGGATATTGTTCGGGAAAATACCTCCCTGACCATGAAAGAGCTCTGGTCAGAAAATCCGGCCTTCCAATATTTTGCAGGTCGTGGGTGGCTCTGGATCAACCTTGCCTATCTGTTGGGTGGCCTTTTTCTGCTCTACAAAAGGGTTTTTAGCTGGCACGCCCCGATGGGCATGCTGGCAGCTCTGCTGGTAATGTCTACCCTTTTCTGGGGCGGAGCCGGGTCTGGCAGCCACGGTTCGCCATTGTTCCACTTATTCAGTGGTGCCACCATGCTGGGTGCTTTTTTCATTATTACCGACCCCGTCAGCAGTGCTACCAGCAACAAGGGAAGGCTGATCTTTGGTGCCGGAACAGGCATTCTTGTCTATATTATCCGCACCTGGGGCGGGTACCCTGACGGTGTCGCCTTCGCGACGCTGCTAATGAACATGGCAGCGCCCATGATTGATTACTATACCCAGCCAAGAACCTATGGTCATAAGAAGCCGAACAAGGGGCTGCCAGAGCAGCACTGAGCTAAGCAGCCCTGAGCCAAGCAGCCCTTAGTGAATGAATGTGAAATGAGTGACTCACGAATGTCCACGGATAAAGAAAGTCAAAATGACCCAAATCCATCTTCTGAACGGAAGATACCTTCTGCCGGCCTTGCCAGCAGCATCGTTCGCAACAGTCTGACACTGGGTATGTTTGCCATTCTCACCGTGGGCCTCATTGCTCTGACTTTTGTTTTCACGCAAGAGAAGATTCATGCCCAGGTTCGCGCCTTTGAAGCCAGGGCTCTGAAAGAAATTCTTCCGGATGACACACACGACAACAGCATTCTGGATGCCCGGATAGTCATCCCGGCCAATGATTTACTGGCAACCTCTACTGAAAAATATGGCTACGTAGCTTTCAAGCATCACAAGCCTGTTGCTGTCATTCTTCCCGCCATAGCTCCTGACGGCTATGCTGGAAAAATAGAGCTACTGGTGGGCATATACGCCGACGGGACTCTGGCTGGAGTAAGAGCCACCCAATACAAGGAAACGCCTGGACTCGGTGATAAAATAGACACCAAAGTGTCTGACTGGATCTTGCAGTTCCGGGGTAAGTCTCTCACAGACCCTGCCCCTGAAGACTGGGGAGTCAAGAAGGATGGCGGCCAGTTTGACCAGTTCACCGGGGCTACTATTACCCCCAGAGCTGTTGTGGGCTCCGTCTATCGAACCCTGAACTATTTTGCCTCTCACAGGGAAACACTCTTTAAAGAGGGTGAAGCAGCCATGGAAACCCTGGCACAGCCAAAAGTTTCGAGAAAAGGAGCAGAACAATGACGGATGATGTTGCTACTGATTCAGCGCTGCAGAAAAAATCGTTGTTCGCCGATCAATCAGCCGCCAGGATTGCCTGGAACGGGCTCTGGCATAACAACCCGGCCCTGGTCCAACTGCTGGGTCTTTGCCCCCTTCTGGGTGTATCCAACAGTGTGGTTAACGCTCTTGGGCTTGGTATTGCTACCATGCTGGTGGTCATGGGCTCAAACATAGTTGTTTCCCTTATTCGACATCAGGTGACTGATGCGATTCGCCTGCCTGTCTTTGTTATGGTCATCGCCTCTTTTACCACTTGTATCGAGCTTTTGATGCAGGCTTACACCTATGAGTTGTATAAAATTCTGGGTATTTTCATTCCCCTGATTGTCACCAACTGCATTATTTTGGGACGTGCAGATGCCTACGCCTCTAAACAGCCTGTGATTCCTGCCGCTTTTGATGGATTGATGATGGGAGCAGGCTTTGCTGCCATATTGGTTCTGCTGGGAGCACTTCGGGAACTGATTGGTCAGGGAACACTGTTCTCGGGCATGGATCTGCTTCTGGGCCCTGCCGCTCAAAACTGGTCAATTGTCGTTTTCCAGGATTACAAACAGTTTCTGTTCGCCATCCTCCCCCCGGGAGCCTTTGTCTTTATGGGGTTTCTGATTGCTATCAAAAATGTCATCGACAAAAAGCAGGAAGAAGCCAGAAAAGCTCAAGAACCGTTATCAGAGGTTGGCAGTAAACGTGTTCGAGTGACTGGAAATATCCGATGAATAAGGAAAAAAGAACCCGGATTTTTAGCCGTTTGCGGGACCAAAACCCTAACCCAACGACAGAACTGAATTACTCCTCCTCCTTCGAGCTTTTGATCGCCGTGATTCTTTCAGCTCAAGCAACGGACGTTGGCGTGAACAAGGCAACGGATAAATTATTCCCGGTGGCCAATACACCCCGGACCATTTTTGATCTGGGTGTTGAAGGCCTGAAGGAATATATCAAAACTATTGGCCTGTTCAATGCCAAAGCCGAAAATGTCATTAAAACCTGTAAAATGCTGCTGGAACAGCATGACGGTGAAGTCCCTGATACCCGCGAAGCCCTGGAAGCACTACCCGGTGTGGGTAGAAAAACTGCAAACGTGGTGCTGAACACCGCTTTCAAACAGCCTGCTATGGCTGTGGACACTCACATATTCCGGGTTTCCAACCGCACCGGAATTGCTCCGGGCAAGAATGTGCTCGAAGTAGAAAAAAAACTGGTCAGACTGGTTCCCAAAGACTTTCTTCTGGACGCCCATCACTGGCTCATTCTTCATGGACGCTACGTCTGCAAAGCCAGAAAGCCTCAATGCGGCAGCTGTATTATCGAAGATTTGTGTGAATTCAAGGAAAAGATTTCCTGATCCAAGACATAGAGCCCCCTCTCGTCCTGAGCTTGTCGAAAGACTTCGACAAGCTCAAAGCCGGGAATTAGAAACGGCGATAACCTCCGTTAATAAAGGAAACAACGACTGCGGAAACAACAACATACAAAACACCGCCAGAAGGAATAGCTGAAACATAAGAAACAGCGGATGAAGCATCAACAGGATTGCATTCATCAGAATAACTTGCCGGATAGTAACCATGATCGCCAATATAGGACTGAATACTGGGTAACAGCATAAACGCTGTAAAGGTTTCAGCGGCTTTGTTGTTAGCAGCGTTACGGAGTATCACCATCTGCTGCTTGAGACGGTGAAAATCAGTGTCTTTTAACAGGGACACTTCATCGACTTCGGGGTAACCGTGCTTTACGTCATGAGTATCCGCGGAGTGATCATCATCTCCGTGAAACACTAACGAGGCCGGGAGCAAGGCAAATACCTCCGTTTTATTCTTGCTGTTATCCCAGACATCATGAGCGCTGTCTTCGATCTTGATTCTCCCCGTTTCATTAAGGGAATAGTACAACCCTGTAGAGTCAAGCAGCGCTTTTGCCCTCTTGCCATAGGGAGAATCCTGAGGATCCGGAATATAGACGTCCTGACCGCTATGCTTGGCCATAAATTCACTCAACTCCTTCACCGATATTGTCTCTTTTCCATGACCGTGACCATGATCATCGGTCTGGTTACCCATCTTGTGCAGGAATGCAAGTCGGCCAAAGGCAAAGGTTTTCCGTGAATCTTTCTTGATTCTACCCAGTTGCTCCAGCGTGGCCGGATGGGTTTCATCTGCGCTGAGAAAGACGTCAAAGTTTTCACCATTCACAATACGGCCGAACAGGTCATCACTCGAACCCATCACAAGCATAAGATCAATGTCCGAATGGCGTTTTTCAAAGACTTTTTTCAATTCAACAGCGGTCGGGTAAAAGTTGGATGCAACCGCAACTTTCAGGGTGTCTGATAACACTGCGGGACTGAGAAATATCAGAGCCAGAACAAAAAAGGCGGATCGATAGACTTTTTTAAAAAAACCATGTCGTATACTAGACCTGAGAGACTGCCAATACTCTTTGAAACTCCATTTGGGGCAGCTGAATAAAGTCGGCATTAATGTAGTCATAACAACTCTATGTTTACTGGTTGATAGGGCAAAGAAGTATAGACGGTATTTATGTGATGTATTTTTTTATCGGTTTATTCTCACTCCTCATTTGGGCATTGGTAGGGTCCGCACATGCTGATGTACATGAAGTTAAAGGTATCAATGACCTGTCGTACGGTCATTTCAATGATACCAGTATTGGCAGAGCTTCTCTTGATTGTAGTCTTCGATCTTGCAACATTTGCAGGAATGGCGCCCTGCCTTGCAGCCATTTCCTTTGGAAAAGTTTGATTTAGAATAATGGTTACCTGGGACTTCGTCAGGCCTGAAGCAAATCCATAGTCAGGGGATCCGGGATTACTCGCCATGTATTCATATATGACGCTATTTTCTGAAGAAAGAGGTTGGA
>NZ_JAHHPQ010000521.1:0-1510 GCF_024606245.1 Endozoicomonas sp. SESOKO2 | reverse complement strand
TGATTCTGAAAGTCAGAGTCGGTTTTAGCATGAAAGTTCATAACATTGATGTCAGCGTAACTAACATCAGGCAGGATATGACGGCAAGAGTGATGAAGGTGACAAAGTAGAGAAATAGTCATCCATCCGTAGTTCAGTGATTTTCGCCTTGCCATGATCCATCACTCTCCCGGCCACAGATTTCCAGCGTTTTACTATCACAGATGCTCAAAAGATGGCGGCCATCAATCGATTTGGTAAAGATCAGTCATTGTCCGCCTCCGGCAGCCAGTCTTCTGTCATGATCTGTTCGTAGGTCCATGGGCATTGCGGTGGGAAGACGTCGGGTTTGCACTGCATCTCGTTGGCGGCCAGCTTTCGGGAATAATCGTAAGCATCAAGAAAAATTTCATCCAGTTTGTTGTGCAAGCCAGGATTCTTTTTTAATTCCTTCAAAATAGCAATCCGCTGTTTGCCTATGCTGATCGACCAACTACGGAACCACTGATCCATGTCATGCAGATCGTCCTTGCCAGATTGCATCTGCCATTTAAGCGCATGTGACAAAAGCTGTTCGAGACAACTCTCAAGGGCACGGTAACGAGCTTTGCCCATGTCCTCTACTTCCTCGATCAGGTTGTCCATATCAAGTTCATTGAAACGGCCTTGCCTGATAAGCTCGGCTTGTTGGTAGGACCATGTGTAAAAATCAGTGTCATACAAGTTTTCCATAAATCACCTCCATAGCCCTGTCACTGTAGGCAATTAACAGAAGGGAATCAAAATGAATTACCAAAGCACAGATGCTTTTGCTGGGGGGGGGGCCGTGGTTTTGGGCTGGTCAATTCGGCCATTGAAGCCAAAGAGAACCGTCAGTATCGCAAACAAAAGATCGGAATGAAGCCGGGAATGAAGGGAGTCACCCCGTTCCCACGCTGGAGAGAGTTTTGCGACACCCTTTTTACGGCGGGGAGGATGTCAAAAGAGGTTTTGTCGAAGTCGTGGCCGGTGCTCTGGTGCGCACAAGTTATCGTGCTGAGTAAATGTTTCATAAGAATAATGTGGGTCCGGGCTAATGAGTGAGAGTAAACAATCAGTCATCCATCATTAGTTCGGTGATTTTCGTCGGATCATCTTGATTGATGGTCAAAACATGGCCATCGGCGCTGGGGATGGCAAATCGAGTAGCATCAGGATGGGAAATGGTGGCTTTTTCAGCCCATGATCCATCGCTGTTCTGACCATAAATTTTCGCAGTTCCATCGAAACTGGCGGTGACCACATGGCGGCCATCGACGCTAAAGGTAGCTGATCTAATATCCCAACCATGAGAGATGATGGCTTTTTCTTTCCATGATCCATCGTCCTTCAGACCGAAGATTTTCACTGTATTATCTCCACTACGGGTGATCAGATGGCGGCTATCGGCGCTGAATTTGACTGACAAGACAGTTTTGTCATGGGAAATGATGGCTCTTTCTTCCCATGATCCATTGTCGTCTTTCTGACCATAGAGTTTCGCCTTGCCATC
>NZ_JAHHPQ010000520.1:0-11268 GCF_024606245.1 Endozoicomonas sp. SESOKO2 | reverse complement strand
TCAACGGTGCCAGAAATATCTTTCTTAAGTGTTTGACAAGGTAGCTTGAACCTTAGCCATAACAGCGAGTGTTGCGCTCGTTGCGGATTTAATCAAGAGCAGATCTCTGAATTACTGCTATTCTCAACCCTTCAGTTTTGCACAGGCATTCCATTTCGGTCTGCCGCAACAATAAAAACAAAAGTACAGAAAGAAGGGAGTGTTTATGCTGCGGTTAGCTGTTGTTCAAACCCGCGCCAAAACCGGGCTGGATGCACCTGCCGTATCGGTTGAAGTTCATTTGTCGGCAGGTCTGCCAGCCCTGAATATGGTGGGTCTGCCGGAAGCCGCTGTTCGCGAGAGCAAAGACAGGGTAAGGAGCGCAATCCTCAACAGTGGTTTTGAGTTTCCTGTTTCCCGTATTACTGTCAATCTGGCACCTGCGGACCTTCCTAAAGAAGGCGGTCGTTTTGATCTGCCCATCGCCCTGGGCATCCTTGCGGCATCAGGTCAACTCAAGCCTGAGTCGCTGGCAGGTTATGAGTTTCTTGGTGAACTGGCCCTGTCTGGCGAACTGAGACCGATCACAGGCTCATTGCCAGCATCTATAGCCTGCAGTCAATCGTCTCACACACTGATGCTTCCCCAGCTGAATGCACAGGCGGCAGCCCTTTGCCCTGATGCAAAAGTGTTGGGTGCAGACAACCTGCTCAGAGTCTACGCTCATCTCACCGGTAATGAACATCTGTCAGAAGCCACCTGCAACAGGAATGAATGCCCTGTTGATTACCCCGACCTGCTGGATGTAAAAGGCCAGCAACAGGCTAAACGAGGGTTAATGACAGCAGCCGCTGGTGCTCACCATCTGATTTTCTACGGTCCTCCGGGTACCGGTAAAACCATGTTGGCCAGTCGCTTGCCGGGGATTCTTCCCGAGATGAATGATCATGAGGCTCTGGAAGTAGCCGCCATACATACTTTGTCTTCCTACAACCAGCCGCCGTCATGGAAACAGCGCCCCTTTCGCAACCCTCACCATACGGCCTCTGCCGTCGCTCTGGTGGGTGGCGGCAGCCAACCCCGACCGGGAGAGATTTCCTTTGCACACAACGGTGTCCTGTTTCTGGATGAACTGCCGGAATTTCAAAAAGTGGCCCTGGAAGTGCTGAGAGAACCCCTGGAAACAAGGGAAGTGGTTATTTCCCGCGCCAAAGGTCAGGCCAGTTTCCCGGCAGGCTTTCAGTTAATTGCCGCCATGAACCCCTGCCCCTGCGGATACCTTGGAGACCCACAGAAAGCCTGCCAATGTTCTGCTGAGCAAGTCAGACGCTATAAACGAAAAATATCAGGCCCATTACTGGATCGCATAGACTTGCAAATAGAGGTCTCCAGTCAGAAAACGGAGCGACTTTTTGAAAGCCGGTCCGAAGATGAAAACCTCTCAACTGAAAAAATCCGTCAGCAGGTGATTGAGGCAAGATCTATCCAGCAATGCAGGCAGGGGAAACCCAACGCACGGCTGTCTGCCAGTGAGATGAATGAATACTGTTCGCTGAATAAAAAAGAACAGAATTTCATGACCCGACTTTGTGACAAATTGGGTTACTCGGCCAGAGCCGTACACCGAATATTGAGAGTGGCCAGAACTCTGGCCGATATCGATAAGGAAAAAGATATTCAACAAAAACATCTTGCTGAAGCAGTGCATTACAGAAAGCTGGATCGTGAGTCAGGTTAGCCTCCCGGTTTTAGAGCAGGTCCATCATCTTCAAGAAACTTGATGGTGTCGAGCTATGTAAAAAGTGGCCCTGAAGGTCAGTACGGCCTGATTTTCCAGGTCGTACTGCTTCAGCATTTTACCCTCTGGTTCAGAGAACTTGTTGACACCTCAGCGACATCAATGCCCCTGCCAGTACATGCTTTCTGAAACCGCTTTAATTAATTGACTGATGTCTTCTGGATAGACTTCCCCGATGTTGCCGATTCTAAAACAGTCGGCATCAGACACTTTACCGGGATAAATGACAAAACCTTTCCCTTTCAGCTGCTCATAAAAGCGGAGGAATTCATAATCGGGATGCTCTGGAGAGTAAAAAGAAGTAATAAACGGAGAGTGTAGCTTATTGTCTAACAGGCATCTGAAGCCCAGTTCATTCATACCCTGGACGAGCAAACGCTGATTGGTGGAGTAACGCTTGTGACGGGCAGCAATCCCGCCCTCTTCATTCAGCTCAGCCAGAGCTTGATGAAAAGCCCTCACGGTGTGAGTGGGAGAAGTAAAGCGCCACTTGCCATGATTTTTTTCCATGCACTGCCACTGATCATAGAGATCCAGAGACAGGGAGCGGGCCAGCCCTTTGCATTGGGATAAAAGAGTGCGACGGGCTATGACAAAGCCAAAACCGGGAACACCCTGAATACACTTGTTGGCAGAGCTGATCAGAAAATCAATGCCCAGCCCGGCAAGATCAATCGGGACACCGCCAAAACTGCTCATGGCATCCACAATCAGAATGCATTCATGTTTCTTCACCACAGGTGCTATGACTTCAATAGGATTCAACATGCCTGTTGTGGTTTCACAATGAACAATGGCGACATGGGTGATGGCTTTATCTTCAAACAGTATCTGTTCGATTTTTTCAGGTGTCGGAGGACTGATCTCGCCACAATTCAGAACGCTATGAGGAATCTTGAGATACTCGGCAATCTCGGCGATGCGGGCACCGTAAGCCCCGTTATTAATAACCAGTAGCTTGCCTTCATCAGAGATCACTGACCCGATCGTTGCTTCTACCGAAGCAGTGCCACTGCCCTGCATGAGGACGGCAGTATAATCCTCAGTACCCGAGGCCAGCTTTATCAGTTGACTGCGGATCTCTTCCACCACGCCAAGGTTGTAATCATCATCCCAGGTGCACCAGTCTCGCAGCATCGCTTCACGAACACTGGCCGAGGTAGAGAGAGGCCCGGGAGTCAGCAGAAGATAGGGGTTTTCCAGACTCTTTTCTTTCACAGTTGACACTTCTTTTGTAGGCATGGCTTTCATGAGACACCTGTAGAAACATAAACTTCAATCTTCTGGTATATACCAATTTGCATAAAATCATGACGGGGTCACTTTTTTCTGTAAATAGCCAATGGACATTCTTCACAAAAACTTCACATTCCAGTCTGAAAACCCCGGATAAAGAAGACCCAGACCTCAGTGAAACGAATATTTAATTGTCATAACAGCGATCATTTAATTGTCATAAATACGGCTTAGTATGGTATATACCAGTTGAGAATCCATTGACCCTGAGAGAACAGTATTTATGGGACAGGGAAAAAATCAGTATCAAATCATCCGTACAGCCCTGCATGAGCAGATTGAAAGTGGTGCATTGAAACCTGGAAGCAAGCTGCCCTCGGAGCGACTGCTGAGTGAAAAATTCAGCACCACCCGCATTACACTCAGAGAGTCATTGTCATCACTTGAAGCCGACGGACTGGTCTATCGCGAAGATCGCAGAGGCTGGTTTGTTTCACCAGAAAGAGTGACCTACGACCCCACAGTGAATGCTAACTTTCACACCATCGTCACACATCAGGGCAGAGTGCCTGGTACCCGGATGCTCCATGCCGATTTGGTGCCAGCCCCCACCAGAGTTCAGAAGCTGCTTCAGATTCCAGCTCTGACCCCGGTGTATCGACTGCAACGCCTTCGTTCAGTGGATGGGCGGAATGTCCTGTATGTAGAAAATTACATGAACCCTGCCTACTTCCCGGATCTGCTTCAGCACGACCTGTCCCGATCACTGTCTGATATCTATCAGGAACATTACAACCGACGTTATGCCCGTGTCAGCTTCAGGTTGTATCCTGTCGGTCTGAATGCCGAGGCTTCTTCTCATCTCAAGGTCACCACTGGCAGTTCTGGCTTACTGGTTGAGCGTACAAACTACGATCAGTCGAATCTATTGATTGACTGTGACTTCGAGTATTGGCGACAGGATGCAGTGGTTATTGCAGCCAACACCACTATAAACCCTATGGCTTGAGAGCTACAAATACCATCTGGTGTCCACGGCACGAGCAATCTATTAATGAGCGTTCATAAAGTTTTAATTTCCAGATCTAACCACTGAAAAGAGGTCACAATGAGCAAAATTCAACTCGCCGTTTTTGATATGGCCGGTACCACGGTCAATGAGGACAACGTCGTTTACAAAACGGTTCATAAGAGTCTTGTCGACGCTGGCTACGACTTCACCCTGGATGAAGTCCTTGAGCACGGTGCAGGCAAAGAAAAACATCAGGCCATAAAAGATACTCTGTCGTCCAAAGGCTTCGACCACTCGGACTCGGAAAAAATCTTCCAGTCCTTTAAAAAACAACTGACACAAGCTTATGCGGAACTGGCAGTGACCTCATTCGACGGCGTGCCCGAGCTTTTGAAGGAGCTGCGGGCAAGAGGCATCAGGGTTGCACTTAATACCGGCTATAGCCATCAGGTAGCAACAGGCCTGCTGAAAAAGATGAACTGGATGCCCGGAGTCGAATTCGATGCTCTGGTTACAGCGGATGATGTTACAAACGGCAGACCTGCACCCGACATGATTGAACTGGCCATGGAGAAAACCGGCGTTCACGACAGTTCACAAGTGCTTAAAGCGGGTGATTCTGCCATTGATATTGAGGAAGGAAAAAATGCCCACTGTGGTATCACCGTTGGTGTGACCACCGGAGCCCAGAGCCGGGAGCAACTGGCAAGAGCCGCGCCAACGCTAGTGCTCGATAGCTTAACCGAGATTCTCAAACACATTTAAACGCTCGTCACCCACCTGCTATCCCCGGCTGGGTGACTCCATAGTCTCGCCTCTCCAATTAAAAATGTCACAGAGACGCAAAAGATCTGTAATATTTTAGTCACCTCCTTCTCGTAGAATTCTGTCATCCCTTCTGGTATTGACCAGAATAAAATGATTGTCTGACTGGAGAGACCCATGAAAAAGCATCTGACAGCCCTGACCCTTGCAGTCACTTCGATTTTCAGCGCCTCATCTTTTGCCGCATCTCCTGTGGAGTTGACGGTTTATACTGCTTTTGAGACTGACCTTCTGAATCGCTACAAAAAAGCCTTTGAGCAGGAAAACCCGGATGTCAGCATCAAATGGGTACGGGACTCTACCGGCATCATGACGGCTAAACTGCTGGCAGAAAAAAATAACAGCAGGGCAGACGTCGTATGGGGTCTGGCCGGTTCCAGCATGGCACTGCTGAAGGATGCAGGCGTGCTGGACACATACACGCCTAAAGGTCTGGATGAAATCAAGGCACAGCTGGTTGATCCTGAAGCCGCCAAAGCCTGGTTTGGCAATCAGGCTTACTTCAACGTGATTTGCTACAACGAAGCAGTAGCCAAAGCCAAAAATCTGCCCAAACCTCAATCCTGGCAAGACCTGCTTGATCCGGTCTATCAGGGTCAGATTGCCATGCCTAATCCGGCCTCTTCCGGTACTGGCTATATGCAGGTTTCCGCCTGGCTACAAAGCATGGGCCAAGACAAGGGCTGGGCCTATATGGATAAGCTCAACAACAACATGGCCCAATACACTCACTCAGGCTCCAAGCCCTGCGTTCAGGCTGCCATGGGTGAAGTGGCTATTGGTATTTCCATGGCCGTTCGTGGCGCCCAACTGAAAAGTCAGGGCGCACCACTGGACCTGATTCTTCCCAAAGGCGGCATTGGCTGGGATGTGGAGTCAGTTGGTTTGGTGGCAGGCACCGACCAGGCTGCAGCTGCGAAAAAACTGATCGACTGGTCTCTCAGCCAGCAGGCCAATGAACAATATGTTGAGGCTTACCCCGTTGTGGGCCACAAAGACGTCAGTAAAAAAGTGCCCAACTATCCAGATGTTGAAAGCGCCATGGTGGATATGGACTTTGGTGAAATGGCCAGTGAGCGTGAGACTGTGCTCGCTGAGTGGTCCAAGCGTTTCGACCATATGTCTGAACCCAAATCTTGATGTCTCACCGGCAATAATGCAGAAAGCGCCGTTTATTCCCCAATGGGAATAAGCGGCTTTTCAGGTTTAGAGCTTTAGGAAGTTAACGCTATGCAACCCTTTCTCACCATCGAAAGCCTGGGGAAAAGCTTTGGCGATTTCACCGCCCTCAAAGAAATTTCCCTGTCCGTAAACAAAGGTGAATTCATCTGTTTTCTCGGCCCTTCTGGCTGCGGAAAGACGACACTACTGAGAATGATTGCCGGACTGGAAGCCTGTCACCAGGGAGAGATCTGGCAGGATGGCACCCGCATAACATCACTTCCACCTGAACAAAGAGACTTTGGCATTGTCTTTCAATCCTATGCCCTGTTCCCCAACCTGAGTGTCGCAGAGAATATTGGTTTCGGTTTGAAAAACCAGGGTCAATCCAAACGAGAAGTCGAAAAGCGTGTTAACGAATGGCTAGACATTATCGGTCTGCCGGATTCCGGCCCCAAATTTCCTTCTCAGCTATCTGGCGGCCAACAACAGCGTGTAGCACTGGCCAGAGCTCTGGCACTCTCTCCGGGACTGTTACTGCTTGATGAGCCTCTCTCTGCCCTGGATGCCAAAGTCAGAATCAGATTGCGGGAAACAATCTGTAAGCTGCAAAGAAAACTGGGCATTACCACCATCATGGTGACTCATGACCAGGAAGAAGCCATGGCCATGGCTGATCGCATTGTGGTGATGAATCACGGACACATTGAACAGACAGGCACGCCTGAAGATATTTATAAACACCCGGCTTCTCGCTTCGTTGCTGAATTTGTCGGTGCCATGAACTTTCTGGAAGGTGATACCAACAGCAACAACCAGATCCAGCTGGCCAATCAGACGCTCTCTTTGCCAGTGGCTGAATCAACAGCGAGAAAAGTCATTCTTGGAATACGTCCGGAAGACCTGAGCTTCAGTGAAGGCCAGTCTGCACTGCCAGTCAGTGTCGAAAATCTGGAGTTTCAGGGTTCCTTCGTTCGTGCAGAATGCAGTCCTGTGGGCTGGGGCACTGAGCGGCTGATTAAAGTCGATGTACCTATCCACCAGCTGGCCGCTCTGGAGCTTGAACCGGGGAGCCTGAACCAATTGTCCCTGAGTGAAAAACATATCCATGTCTTCCCCGCAGTATGATGAGTCCGCTTTGACTATGAGTATCTCTACACACACCCCGGCGGACGCAGACTCTCCAGCACTGAGCCGGAAATCTCTGCTGCCAGCCATCGGCAAGGATCAATGGGTTCTTGGATTGGTCATCGCAGCGGTTGTTCTATATCTGATCATTACACTGTTACTGCCACTTCTGTCGATGCTGGCAAGAAGTGTTCAGGACAGCGATGGGGCTTTTATTGGTCTGAATTACTTTGCTGAGTATCTTGGCAACCCGGCTCTCAGCCAGTCCATTGGCAATACGCTGAAAGCGGGTGCCATTGTTACGACAATAGTTGTTAGCTTGTCATTCCTGTTTGCCTACGGACTGACACGGACGCAGATGCCTCTCAAACCACTTTTCAAGGTATTGGGCATGTTACCCATACTGGCGCCCTCCCTGCTGCCTGCCATTAGTATGATTTATCTGTTTGGCAATCAGGGGGTAGCTGTAGACCTGCTATTCGGTCATTCTATTTACGGCCTGCCCGGTATTGTTATGGGTCTGGCTTTCTGGACCTTTCCCCATGCCCTGTTGATTCTTACGACCGCGCTTTCGACTTCCGACGCCAGACTCTATGAAGCAGCACGTTCCATGGGGACTTCTCCGTTCAGAACCTTCACAACGATCACTCTTCCAGCGGCCAAATTTGGTTTGATCAGCACAGTCACTGTCGTTTTCACTCTGGTCGTCACCGACTTTGGTGTCCCGAAAGTGATTGGCGGCCAATATAACGTACTGGCCACCGATATCTACAAACAGGTCGCCGGTCAGCAGAACTTTGCCATGGGTGCCGTCATCAGTGTGCTTTTGCTGATACCGGCGCTATTAGCGTTTGTCATTGATCACAGAGTTCAGAAAAAACAGAAAGAATTGTTTGGCGCTCGTTCTGTCAATTTTGAGCCTGAGCGAAACCCTGTGAAGGATGGCCTTTTTTTCCTGCTTTGCAGCCTGATCTCTCTGGCCATTCTGGCCGTGGTGGGCATGGCGATTTATGGCTCACTGGTCACTTTCTGGCCCTGGAACATGGCGCTGTCCTGGAACAATTATCACTTTGAAAAGTTCAGTGCCAATGGCTGGGAGCCCTACCTCAACTCTCTGGAAATGGCGTTCTACACGGCTATTGCCGGAACCCTGATTATTTTCATTACGGCTTACAATGTGGAAAAAAGTAAGTTGCCACCCATTCTGAAACACTTTATCCACATTATGGCCATGTTACCGATGGCAGTACCCGGTATGGTGCTGGGTCTGGGTTATATTTTCTTCTTTAACCAAGCCGGTAATCCATTGGGAATACTCTACGGAACCATGGCGATTCTGGTCATCAATACCACAGCCCACTACTTCACCGTGGGGCACCTGACGGCATTGACCGCCCTGAAGAAGTTACCCGCTGAGATCGAACAGGTAGCCGCATCGCTCAAAATTCCTCAGTACAAAGCCTTCCTTAAAGTATCCCTGCCGGTCTGCACACCTGCTCTGCTGGATATAGCGATCTACCTTTTCGTCAATGCCCTGACCACCACATCGGCTGTCGTTTTCCTATATTCCACCGATACGATGTTGGCTTCCGTTTCTGTAATGAATATGGAAGATGCCGGACAAACAGGCCCGGCCGCAGCCATGGCCGTTTTGATTTTGGCGACCGCAGCCTGCGTTAAAATAGGTCATATGACTTTGGGTAAGCTGCTATTGAACAGAACCCAGAAATGGAAACGCTCCTGAAGCAATGTCAAGTAAGCTTAAGCCCCTTCAAGTCCGGCCAGATTTCTGGTCGGCTATTTATCCCGGAACATTCATCAAGCCGCTTTGGTTACTCCAAAACCGGTGATTCAGTTTGCAACGCTTCCTGCATCATACCTATATCCTCAGCAACATCATTATCAGGTTCGGAAAAAAAAGCGATATGAAACACAGCCTCACCTTCCTGAACAAGAGGAATGTTCTGTTTACCAATAATGATGCCTGCCTGTGCGGCTTTGACCAGAGCAATGATTTCACCAAACGGGCTTCCAATAGTAGCTAACGGGGTTCCTTTATCAACTTGATCGCCCAGTTTTTTAAGTGAGTTGAAAATACCGCTGGCATTAGCTCTGACCCATGAACTTTTGTTAGCTATATAAGGTGTGAAGGATTTTACCTTGCGCCTCAATCTGACCATCCCCAGCTTAGCCAGAACATTGATAACGCCGTTAACTCCCGCACGTATACTGACTTCATCAAACCTTAAGGCTTCTCCAGCTTCATATAGCAGTATACGTGTATTATGCTCTTCAGCTGACTGCCGAAGGGACTGGTCGCGAATATTGGCATTCAATAAAACGGGTACCCCGAACGCTTTTGCCAGGCTCAGAGTTTCTGTGTCCATTAAATTGGCACGAATCTGAGGCAGATTTGAGCGATGTATAGCCCCTGTGTGAAGGTCTATACCGCATTCACAAAGGCTGACTATTTCTGTCAGGAACATGTGCGCTAACCGGCTCGCAAGTGAGCCTTTCGGGGAACCGGGAAAGCTTCTGTTTAAGTCTCGACGATCCGGGAGATACCGGCTTTGATAAAGCACCCCATAAACATTAACCATGGGCACAAGAATTAACGTACCCGCAGTCACTTTAAATGTCTTCAAATTGATGAGCCGGCGAATAATCTCAATACCGTTCAGCTCATCGCCGTGAATGGCTGCGGACACAAAGACCTTTGGACCAGGTTTTCTAGTGTGTATGACATGTACAGGTACCGAAAAATTCGTATCGGTATATAGCTTTGCAACCTCCAGACGAACTTGCCTGGTCTGCCCGGCCTTAATCACACAACCACCAATACTGATATCTGGTACTAACATCGTTGCTACCTTTAGCCTTTTCCACGAGTTCGGGTTGATTTCGTTGTTTTGCTTTCAATAAATTCGTAGATCATGCCAGCAACATTTTTTCCAGTTGCTTTTTCAATACCTTCCAAACCCGGAGAGGAGTTAACTTCCATAACCACTGGGCCATTGTCAGATTGTAAAAGGTCGACACCGCAGACGTTCAGTCCCATGACTTTTGCGGCATTAGCTGCAGTTGCTCTCTCCTCTTTTGACAAACGGACGAGTGTGGCTGTTCCGCCGCGATGCAGGTTTGAGCGAAACTCTCCATCTGCTGCTTGTCGCTTTATAGCTGCTACAACTTTGCTACCAATCACAAAACAACGGAGATCTGCACCGCCTGCTTCTTTAATAAACTCCTGTACTAATATATTCGCTTTTAACCCCATAAAAGCTTCAATGATTGCTTCTGCCTCTCTCTGAGTAGATGCCAGAACTACACCGATACCATGAGTACCCTCCAGTAATTTTACTACGACTGGTGCTCCGCCTACGTTCTTGATGAGATCCTTTACATTTTCGGGCTTACTGGCAAAACCTGTTCTTGGTAATCCAATATCTTTTCGTGACAACAGTTGTAAAGAACGTAATTTATCGCGTGAGCGGGTAATGGCAACAGATTCATTCACACAGAAAGTGCCCATCATTTCAAACTGCCTGACGATGGCCGTGCCATAAAATGTAATGGAAGCTCCAATTCTTGGTATGACAGCATCGTAGTAAGGAAGCGACTCACCGCCACAACGAACAGTGGGGCGACTGCGTGTTACATCCATATAGCAATGGAGTGTGTCAATAACATCAACTTCATGACCTCGTTCTTCACCCGCTTCTTTCAGGCGACGAGTTGAGTACAATTTGGGGTTACGAGACAGTACTGCAATTTTCATATTGACTCCAGTCCACTTCAAGAGAGAAGCCCGAAGGAATAAGAACCCTTAATCTAGTCCAAATATGCATGAGCACTTACGTATGGTTTTTACCTTAATCGCTGAGTGTTTCAAAGATGCCGGACAAACAGGCCGGGGCAGCAGCCATGACCGTTTTGATTCTGGCAACAGTGCTGCATCAAGACAGGTTCTATGACTTTGGGTAATCTGAGACTGAGCAGAACCCGGAAATAAAAATACTCCTGAAGCACACTTAAACCCTCCAAATCCGGTCGGATTTCTGGCCGACCATTCAGACACCTACGGAGTCATAGTATACGCAGACTTGGACAGCTGAAAGAAGCGGGTGAAGAA
>NZ_JAHHPQ010000519.1:0-12611 GCF_024606245.1 Endozoicomonas sp. SESOKO2 | reverse complement strand
CAATTTATTGCAACCGCAGTAGGACAGCCTTAAGTCCGACAGGCTGCTAGAATGGATACATCGTAGCATTATGGTGTATCCCGATGGCTTCTGGTTTATCGACGATTCTTGGTTTTTTTGCTGCCTGGGTGCCTCTCGAATCCCCATGGGTAGAGATTGCTGTAGACACCCCGGAGGATTTCAATCCTCAATGCCACTACCAGGTGGAGTTCGATCGAGCTTGGTTCTTCGCAGCCGCCGTCAATAAGGATGCTCTTTTGCTGACCCCTTACGGCAGCCTGGAAAATGCTGAGGCTTATATACTCAAAATTTCTGCCGCTCAGAAAAGCACTCTGATCGTAGAGGGTAGCGGCAGCACGAGCGAACAGCCTCTTGGCTTTGAAGCCATTCGCAGATGGTGCCCCCCTGCTCCTGAGAAAATAGACCTGAACAGTAATAGCGGCTTTAATCCTGACTGCTTCCACTGGATCAATGAAGAACAGGCTTTTTATAATTACCTGCCCACCCGCTATAACAGAACCCACCTTGAACTGATCCCCAAAGACTTTGGCAGTCTGAAGACGGTTCTGAGCGCCCAGATCCAGTCAGACAGAAAAAATACAACTCTTGTTCAGAAAGCCGATGGGCGAGCCATTCAAGTACCAACCCAGACAATACTGAGACAGTGTCAGAATATTGAATGGAGAGATTTTCCTGACTCGGATTCCACTAAAAAAGTGATTGAGGAGGCCAAAGACGGAAAGCTTCAGGCCAGCAGCTTCAGCAGAAATTGTTTTTATCGGGTACAACTCGACAGTGATCCAAGCTGGCAAGCCGCTTTCGGAACAGATAATGGCGGCTTCACCCTTTTTATCAATACCTACTTCCCGGGCTCTGTGGCGGGCACACAGAAAACCATTGATTGGATGTCTACGGATCGATATACCCGAACACGAATTGGAGAAGGGAAAACCGGAGGCCTTGTGAAACGTATTCAGTACTTTTGTCCTAAATAATCTAAACCGCGCCAAGTCAAAGTGATTGATTTTACTGGATAGGGTTTTAATAAATTGCCCGGTAAACAGAACAGGACACGACATGCCTCATAAAATCAGTCATTCTCTGGTTACCCCTGAAGCTTATCTGGCCCACGAAAGGGCATCAATCACTTCTCGCCATGAATATATTGATGGATATATAGTGGCTATGGCAGGCGGAACTATTCAGCACGGTAAGATGATCGCTAATTTAACCCGCATTTTAGGTAATCATTTGGTGGGAAAACCATGCGATGTGTTTGCAGCTGATGTCAACTTAAAAGTTGAATCTGCTTTTGTTAAATCCTTCAGATATCCTGATGTCATGGTCTCATGTGAGCGAAAGCGGCGCTTCGAAGATATGTGCGAATCCGCTACGGTTCTGATTGAAGTACTTTCCGAGAGCACAGAGCTAACCGATCGTGTTTATAAGTCAGCGGAGTACGGGCATATCTTAAAGGCGACTCAAGGTGAGTACCTGGTTGTTGACCCTAACCATCCTGTCGTAGAAAAAAGAATGTGGCAAGATGGACGCTTCAAGGTCGTAGCCACCTATAACGAAACTGATAGCATCTTGCTGGAGAGTCTGGAGCTGACAATACCAATGACTGATCTATACCAACACTAGTGTGCCCCTCTCAACACCTTGTCTTCAGGAATGCTCCTGTATTTCAGAGCTCCAGTTTTCGTCGGCCTGCCAATGCGTGGGCCAAAGTACCACCATCAACATATTCCAGTTCACCTCCCAGCGGCACACCATGTGCTATCCGAGTGGCTTCTACTCCCATACTCTTGAGTTCTTCCGCAATGAAGTGTGCGGTTGCTTCACCCTCAACCGTTGGGTTAGTAGCAAGAATCACTTCTTTAACCTGAAAATCAGCCACTCGCTCCAGCAGGTCGGTAACCCCGATTTCTTCAGGACCAATCCCATCGATGGGTGAGAGATGTCCCATAAGCACAAAATAGCGTCCGGAATAACCGCCAGCCTGTTCCAGGGCCATAACATCAGAAGGGTTTTCTACCACACAAAGTGTTGATTTCTCGCGGCCCGGGTGACTGCAAATATCACACAATTCACTCTCGCACAGTGTTCTGCAAGCCTTGCAACGTCCGACCCCTTCTGTCGCTTCGGTCAGGGCTTTAGCCAGCCGAAGCGCACCTTCCAGATCTTTTTCCAGCAGATGCAACGCCATTCTCTGGGAAGATCTGGGCCCCACCCCGGGCAAACAACGCAGGGATTCCATCAATTCCCTGATCAGAGGACTGAACATAAATGCACTCAAACTCCGGTGAGGGCCCAGTCGCTACGAGTGGGTCCTGCTATCAGATGATTGTCCAAATATGCTTTGGACGAATAACCCTGTGACACTTAGCAAGTGACGCTTAGAAAGGCATCTTGAAGCCGGGAGGCAGACCCATACCAGCGGTCAGGTCACTCATTTTATCCTTACTGTTTTCTTCCACCTTGCGAACTGCATCATTCACAGCAGCCGCCAGCAGATCTTCCAACATTTCTTTGTCTTCTTGCATCAGACTGGGGTCGATTTGCACATCCTTGACATCATGACGACCGTTCATAATCACTTTTACCAAGCCAGCACCAGATTCACCAATGACTTCAGCGTTGGCAAGCTCTTCCTGGATACGCTGCATGTCTTCCTGCATTTTCTGGGCCTGTTTCATCAGGTTACCCATGCCGCCCTTAAACATAAAAACTCCTTTACGGTAACGTTTAGCTCATCGAATGATCACTGAAAGCGATGAACTAAAGACAAATATGATCACCGGATGATTGAAATAACCGGCCACTCATCACTTGATAACATTGCCAACTGGCTGAATGCTGTCTTCGATGACGACAGCGGAAAATTCATTAATCAGGCTCTGTACATGCTGATCATTTAAAATGCTGGCGCGTGCAGCAGCCATTCGTTCAGCCATTTTACGCTCACGCCAGGCAGCAGGGGTTTCTGCCTGAACCTGACCAATCTCTACCTGAACCCTGAGCGGCTGGTCAAAATAGTCGCTCAACGCCTTCTCAACCCTCTGCCGGTGTGTGTCGTTGTACAAAGTGCTTCTGCCACTGTCCAGTCGCAAATCAACCCTGCCTGCCGAATGACCGACATACTCACAATGAGAGGCAATCGTTCGGGTCACTCCACCCAGAGGAAGGCTTCTGAAAACAGGCACCCAGGACTGAACATTCAGATCAGCAAAAGAAATTCTCTCTTCAGGAGCCAGCCCCTGAACAGGTTCTTCTTCAACCATTGCCGATTCAGGCGCTGGCTGAATAACTTCCTGTCGTGATGCCAGCTCCGAGGCATAAACTTCATAAGTGGATACTGAAGGCGGAATATCGTCCTCCTCTGTCTCCTGCTCCTGGCAGACTTCAACCGCTGGCAGGATCTCTGTTACAGGAGTTTGATCAGATTCGTGTACCTGGGCTGGCTCTACATCCGGTAACGATGAAGGAGCAAAATCATCCGGTAATGGATTTTCTGTAGCAGCAGACGAGGACTGCTCAGCTTCGGTCTGAGAAGGAGGTTCTTCAGCCACAGGCGGTGGCAAAGGATGTTCAGGCTCTCTTACTTCAGTCACCCATTGCTGCTGGTGCCTGGCCTGTAGGGCACCAGCAGGCTCAGGTTCCGGATCAGGAGAAGCTGCCACCGGCTCTGAAGCTTCTGCTGATGGTGCAGCCACTTCTCGCTGGGCATTCCGGGACACCTGAACGGCAACAGGTTCAGGTCTGAATGCCAACATCCTCAGCAGAGCCATTTCAAAGCCACCCCGTGGATCCGGCGCCAGTGGCAGGTCTCTTTTCCCTACCAGACCGACTTGATAATAGAGCTGAACATCTTCAGCCCGCATATTACCCGCCAGTTCCAGAACCTGCTCACGATCGCCCTGACTGTTGTCAACTGCCTCGGGCACGGCCTGGGCAATGGCAATCCGGTGCAGCATGGAAAGCATATCATCCAGTACCGCCACATAATCCGGCGCATGTTCAGCAAGGTTGGCAATAGCGGCTAACACTTCCGGAGCCCCTCCCGACGAAAGAGCTCTTACCATCTTCATGACCTGCCCCTGATCAATGGTACCAAGCATGGCACTGACTTCCTGCTCGGTTACCTGACCATTACCAAATGCGATAGCCTGGTCGGTCAGGCTCAGAGAGTCCCTCATACTGCCATCGGCTGCCCTGGCCAGCTGCCCGAGTGCAGGACCTTCGAAAGGAATAGATTCCTGGCCAAGAATATTTTCCAGATGACCAACAATCCTTTCCGGCGTCATATTTTTCAGCCCAAACTGTAAACATCTTGACAGAATGGTCACTGGCAGCTTCTGAGAATCCGTGGTAGCCAGAAGAAACTTTACGTGGGGAGGTGGCTCTTCCAGGGTTTTTAGCAGTGCATTGAAACTGTGCACCGAGAGCATGTGCACTTCGTCAATCAGATAAACCTTATAACGCCCTCTGGTAGGAGCGTACTGAACATTATCAAGCAGTTCCCGGGTATCTTCCACCTTGGTTCTGGAAGCTGCATCCACCTCAATAAGATCAACAAAACGACCTTCATCAATTTCGCAGCAGGCAGCGCACTGTCCACAGGGAGTGGAGCTGACCCCTGTTTCACAGTTAAGGCATTTGGCAAGAATCCGGGCAATGGTTGTCTTGCCCACCCCGCGTGTGCCTGTGAACAGATAAGCATGATGCAGCCGATCCTGGTCCAACGCATTGACCAGAGCCTGCAATACGTGTGTCTGGCCCACCAGCTCTTTGAAAGAACGGGGTCGCCATTTGCGCGCTAGAACCTGATAGCTCATTGAAAAGCTTGAATACCGGTGACAGAAACTGAAGACTCTATGCTAACCAAGAAAACGAAAGAATGCACGGTTCACAAGGGTCATATAAGGGTATTTGGCAGACAGGGCAAGACAGATGGAGGCAAACCCTGCCAGCCACACCCCGGCACATGATGTCACTGCTACCGTTGCTCCCTTCCGGGCCTGGCGGGGTTCACAGCTCATCATTGCGAGGGGACCGACAGGGCCCACCAAAAAACAGACAACTCGTCTGGATGCAGCGCATTCTCCACAAAACACCTTGCCCCGTCAACCACTTATAAAGCCCCTCTTGCGCTGGAGCCATAATTGACAGATCTACATAAGATTCAAAACCAGCTGGTCATGGCCGTGTCCTGCTGGTAGATATCTTCCCTGAATCGGACTCTGCCCGACTCATCGGGCCAGGCTGTAAAGTAAACAAAATAAACGGGCACTGGCTGCAAAAGCCTCCTGGTGTAGGTCAGCGCGTCAGGAGTAGTTTTATGCACCCATATCATGGATTGCTCATGAAAGATGGTTTGAATCAAATCGGCAATCCCTTCAACCCGGGCACAGCCTGAACTGAAAGCCCTTCTATTTTCTTTAAACAAATCAGACTTATCCGTATCGTGAAGATAGACACCATACTGATTCGGTAGATCCAGCTTAAACCGCCCTAATCGGTTTATCTCGCCGGGTTGCTGCTCCAGTCGGTAACGAAATGTTTTGGGCGTCAGTAATAGCCAGTTCACTCGATCAATAGCAATAGCAGGCGCAAGGTCGTCCCAGCTTTCATAAACGACAAAACCTTCACGTTTTAAAAATCCCGGCTCTTTCATTTCAGCCCTTAAGATTGAATGAGCGGCAATCGAATGTGGAACTTTCCAGACAGGATTGAATGTCACACTTTCAACCTGATCATTGAAAACGGGTGTCTGTTTATGACGCATACCAACGATCGCCTTATAAGTCTTCTGATGGGTTTTATTCTTGATCCAGGCAACATTGAATCCGGCAATGTCCA
Source organism: Endozoicomonas sp. SESOKO2 (assembly GCF_024606245.1). Lineage (NCBI taxonomy): Bacteria > Pseudomonadati > Pseudomonadota > Gammaproteobacteria > Oceanospirillales > Endozoicomonadaceae > Endozoicomonas > Endozoicomonas sp. SESOKO2. Next base: position 6,749 of record NZ_JAHHPQ010000519.1, on the reverse strand, counting down.
CACGAATATGGGGGTATGGCAGTGTCGGTGGTAACCAGCGAAGCCGTTCGAGATTAGCCTTAAGCGTTCTGATTCTCTTGTGCGTTATAGCTAACAATGCCTGACGCGTCATAACCCCCAACCTGCCATCCGGCATCAGATTAAACTGAAGCTGTACTCGCGTCAGGACATCCTTGTGTATTTGTGTGTATACACTGCCTTCTAAATTCTCAACAAGGTCCAGATCCATGAGCCACTGATTCAGGCGGGTAACAGCAGGGTGCTGATCGTCTTTGAAGAAAATCAAATCATCCGGAAACTCCCGGACAGCCATCAGGCTCCAGTCCCTGAGTTTTTTCAGACTGTTCACCAAAGCAGGATATTGAGGGAGATCAGGCTCAAGACGCTTCAGATCATTGATCGAATAGTGTTGCGAGTAATCTTTCTCTTTGCGTGGCTGATCCTCTATCCGCCAGCCTGGCTGAAACAACCTTTTGTCAAGACGCCCTCTATCGACATACAAGGCATATCGACGAACCATTTTCTGAAGGACTTCGGAAGAAGGGTAGGCAACGAGGCGCCGCCAGTCCTGATCTTCCACAGGAATCCCCTGATCAGGCAAACCGGCGATCCAGTTTATATAAGCAGTGTTATCGGCCTTGGCGTAGAGCGTGAAGCCAATCAGCATGACAATCCATCTATGCATGACATCCTCATCTGCAACTGTACTTTGGGGACAGTGTCTCCGGGAGCAATGTCTCGTGAAACAAAGTCAGGTGACCATATAAATACTAAAGGGCGCCATAAACCATCAGGCAAAGAGGAAGCATGGCCGGCCGACAGAGAGCAGATTGCATCAATGGATGGTTGCCTCTGAAACCCAGAGTGACAAAAATCTGTCAAATCCCTGAAACAATGACACTCCCGGCTGGGATTTACATCGGCACGATGTGTAACCCGCGATCCCAATCGTAACGTAGCACTGAGAAAAACAACTCAAAAAAGCCGATTGCGCAACCACCCCCTGCCGAGTCAAAACGCATCAAGATAGGTATATTTACGCATTCCGATACACTTGGCACGTATCATGCTGATTATCTTCCCACAACGACCAGCTGATCCTGAGAAGGAATATCAGGACAGAAGGTGAGTGGGATTATTATTTTAACGACGAAAATATGTTTTGCTCCGACACATTACTTTCAGCAAAACAATTACCTTTTAACCATGGCGATTTGGAACAAGAATGAGTAAACCTGCACAAAGTCACATGGAAGCTTACCTGAAATACCTCAGAGCCAATGTGCAACTGAAAGAAAGTAATAAAGAGGGCAACAACGTCAAGGCAGAAGACACTGTTACAGCAAAAGAGTCTGCACAGATTGAAGCCGAGTATCTGAGAAGCATTTATAAAGTTCTGCCAAGAGAAGAAGCTTTGCAAATGACACTCAGACAGGCGAAAACGCACACATCGATCAGACCCTGATGCAAACGGTGATGTCTTAAACAGAGCTAAACGACCATATCTGCATATAGCAGTATGAATAAAAGTCCTGACCCCCTCCTCTTCAGTTAGGACCAGCCTGTAAATTCTTCATTGACTGCAAAAGCAACCTGCTGTTAACTCCTCTCTCAAGATTGTCTATGGAATTCCGCATGAACACATCGGCTTCTAATGAAAAAAATGTTCTCGGGGGACCTCTTCAACCCTGCTGCTTTGATCCTCTAACCGGAATCTACCGGGATGGTTTCTGCCATACCGACAGGAATGATATTGGACAGCACGTTGTCTGCGCCAGAGTCACTGGAGATTTCCTGAAATTTTCTCTTGAACAGGGCAACGACCTGATTACGCCCAATCAGGCTCACAATTTTCCCGGACTTAAGGAGGGTGATCAATGGTGCCTGTGTGCACAAAGATGGAAACAAGCCTATGAAGCCGGAGTCGCTCCTCCGGTCTATCTGAGATCCACTCACGAAAAGGCTCTTGAGATGATCAGCTTTGGAGCATTGAAATCCAAAGCTCTTGATATTCATTAATAAACGAGACATAAGTTCGGATTCAAAATATATCAATAGACGTCCACAATGCAGTACAATTGTCCAGAACAAACATCTCAAGTAATCAGTCATGAGCACAATATGCACAATGCAGAAAGAGAAGATCTGACTATTTCAAAGGCAGATACTCAATGCAGTAACCTTTCTTCTTCTGATCAACAGTCTTCAGCTAACAATAGAGATGAAATATCCAGTTCTGAAGCACTTCGCCTGATCAGAGAACGCTGGCCTGATGCCTTTCGAGTGGCTTCCCCCCGCCCACTTAAAATCGGCATCCATAATGAGATGAAACAAACCGGTGAATTTCCGGTCAGCACCATCAGAAAAGCTCTGAAACTGTTTACTCAGCAGGACCGCTATCTATCATCGATTAAGGAAGGCAGAAACCGGGTCGACCTGAATGGTAAACCTGCTGGCAAAGTCAGACTGAAGGAAGCTGTCAACGCCGAAATTCTTCTGTATCAGAGACAGCTGACCCGTCAGAAAAAAAATGAACGAGTCTTTGTCGGACAACTCAAACTGGTAGCCGGGCAAATCGCTCAAAGCGACACTGCAGCTACCCAAGATTCTACGACGCAGGAATAATATTATGGCGAGTGCCTGTGCCAGACATATCCTGATTAAAACACGGGAAGAAGCAGAAAAGCTCAAAAAACAGCTGGGCAAGGGAGCTGACTTTGGCGAACTGGCCAAAAAGCACTCTCAGTGCCCCTCTGGCAGGAAAGGAGGAGACCTTGGCGAATTTCGTCAGGGACAGATGGTGAAAGCCTTTGATCAGGTAGTGTTCCGAAAAGAAGTTCTGGAAGTTCACGGCCCGGTCAAAACACAATTCGGCTTCCACCTCATACAAACACTTTATCGCAACGACTGATGCTCAGATTGCAACCCGGCTCAGCCGGGTTCAGTTTCTACTTAATCGTAGTGCCACTCAGGTGACCGTTTCTCCAGAAAAGCCTTTACGCCTTCATTCTGGTTCTGACCCTTAAACAACGTCAGGAACAGATCACGCTCGACAGCATATCTATTCTTTGACGAAAGCCGATTCATTTGAATCAGCTTTTTACAAGCAACAACTGAGTCAGGGCTTTGTTGACTGACTTTTGCAGCAAGCTCCCTGGCCATTGAAAAAGCCTGTCCTTGCTCCACGACTTCTTCCACCAGGCCGATCTGAAAGGCTTTTTCTGCGTCCACCTTCTCACCCAGTAATATCATTCGCTTGCTCCATGCTTCGCCAACCAGCCACATTAAATTCTGAGTACCACCCGCACAGGGCAACAGACCCACTGCGGCCTCGGGCAGACCCAACAAGGCCTGTTTTTCAGCCACTCTCAGGTCGCAGGCCAACGCCACTTCAAGACCACCACCCAGGGCAAACCCATTAATTGCGGCAATAGAGATGCCCTTGAATTCTGTCAGTGTTTCAAAAGCCTGGCCAAATGCTTCAGCCACAGGCCTGGCCTGTTCAGACGAAACATCAGCAAACAGTTTAAGGTCGGCTCCGGCACTGAAAAACCTTTCCTCTTCAGAGAAAATAATCAGGGCAGTTACCCGCGGATTTTCATTCAATTCATGAACCATCTGCTCAAGCAGATTCAGACTTTCCAGTGTCCATGTGTTCGCCGGTGGATTATTCAGCTGGATGGTGGCGATATGGCCTTCCAGCGAAAGCTTTATACAATCAGACATTATTCACTCCAGTCCTGCACATTCATCAGCCAGAATCCGTCGGGCAATGATCAGTCTCATGATCTCATTGGTGCCTTCCAGAATCTGGTGTACCCGAGTGTCTCTGACGTGGCGTTCAAGAGGGTACTCATTGATGTACCCGTAACCGCCGTGAAGTTGCAGCGCTTCATCACAGATTTTAAAACCAGCATCTGTAGCATAACGTTTTGCCATGGCACAATAAGCGGTGGCTTCAGGGTCTTTTTGATCCAGCTTGAAGGCAGCAAGCCTGACCATCTGCCTGGCTGCCGTTAACTCTGTGGTCATATCAGCCAGTCGAAACTGCAGAGCCTGGAAATCAGCCAGCGCTTTACCAAACTGCTTACGGTCCTTAAGGTATTCTCTGGCAGTGTTCAACGCCTGCTGAGCGGTACCGACAGAGCATGTCGCTATGTTGATTCGACCACCATCAAGACCTTTCATAGCAAGAGTAAAGCCTTCTCCCTCCTTACCCAGAAGGGAGCTGACAGGAATCCTGACGTTTTCAAAGCTCACCAGCCGGGTGGGCTGACTTTTCCAGCCCATTTTCTTTTCATTACGACCATAGGTGATACCATCACTGCTGGCGGGAACAGCAAAAGCAGAGATACCTTTTGGGCCTTCCCGCCCCGTGCGGGCCATGACCAATAGAAGGTCAGTACTGCCCGCACCTGAAATAAACATTTTCGAACCGGAAAGGACGTACTCATCTCCTTCCCTGAATGCACGGGTCTTAAGAGAAGCTGCATCACTCCCTGAGCCGGGTTCTGTCAGACAATAAGAAGCCAGTTTTTCACCTGTCACCAGGGCCTCACCCCACTCGGACAGCACCTCATCGCTGGCAGCCAGACCCACCATCCAGACGACCATGTTATGGATAGTCATATAAGCGGTGGTTGAAGTACACCCCATGGAAAGCTGTTCGAATACCAGGCTTGCGTCCAGCCGCGATAAACCCATCCCTCCCATTGATTCAGGTGCGTACAGGGATAAGAAACCCAGCTTGCCCGCCCTTTTCAGAGTTTCAATGGGAAAGACACTGTCTCTATCCCAGTCAGCCGCATTAGGTAGAAGCTCTTGCCTGGAAAACTGGGCGGCAAGATCACGAAAAGCGATTTGATCTTCTGTGAGATTAAAGTTCATTAACGGCCTCTTATTGTTTGTAAAAGCAGGAGCCTGCAAGGCTTGAAAAAACCATTACAAACCCCTTTTGCTTGTGGCGATTAATAAACGACCAAGTCGTCAAATATTCCAGAGCCTGGGATAATTAAACAAGCTCCACTGCAATAGCAGTGGCTTCACCACCACCAATACAAAGGGAAGCAACACCTTTTCTACCGCCTTTTCTTTTCAGGGCATTAAGAAGCGTCACAATAATTCGGGCGCCACTGGCTCCCAATGGATGACCCAGCACACAGGCGCCACCAAACACGTTGACCTTGCTGTGATCCAGATCCAGCTCCTGCATACATGCCATTGTCACAACCGCAAACGCTTCATTGATTTCAAACAAGTCTACGTCTTCTACCTGCCAGTCGACCTTTTCCAGCAATTTACTGATGGCCGCAATGGGGGCAATGGTAAATTCTGCTGGTAACTGAGCATGGCTCTGATAGCCTTTGATGCGTGCAATGGGGGTCAGACCTCTGGCCATTGCATCCTCCTCACGCATCAACACAAGAGCTGCCGCACCATCAGAAATAGAGCTGGAGTTAGCCGCTGTGACCGACCCGTTTTTATCAAACACGGGTCTCAGCTGCCGGATCTTTTCAGGGCGAGCCTTACCAGGCTGTTCATCCACCGTAATTTCACCATTGCGGCGTGTTTCCACTGGAGCAATTTCATCTGCAAATGCCCCTTCTTCAATGGCAGCCAGAGCTCTTCTCAGAGACTCCAGTGCGTAGTCATCCATTGATTCTCTGGATACTTCAAAACGTTTTGCGGTCTGTTCAGCAAAAACGCCCATAGCGTGACCGTCATAGGCATCTTCCAGTCCATCAGTAAACATATGATCTTTAATCTCACCATGCCCTAATCTCAAACCCGAGCGGGCTTTGCCCAGCAAGTAGGGCGCATTGGTCATACTCTCCATACCGCCTGCAACCACTGCATCAGCCTCGCCCAATTGTAACTGAGCCGCACCCATCATGACGGTTTTCATGCCAGAGCCGCATACTTTATTGACCGTTGTCGTGCAAGTAGAGTCCGGAAGCCCTGCCCCTCTGGCAGCCTGTCTGGCAGGGGACTGACGACAGCCCGCAGGTAGCACGCAGCCCATCAGAACTTCAGAGATATCGGAGGCAGAAAGACCACTTTTCTCAACGGCAGAACGTATAGCAGCAGCTCCCAGCTGTGGAGCTGCAACCTCTGAAAGACTCCCCTGGAAGCCGCCCATGGGAGTGCGTGAAGCTGAAACGATGACAATACTTACTTGATCAGACATGGTAATCTCTTGTTTTTGTTGACGCTCAAATACCGATTCGGCAAAAAGCTCTATTGTACAATTCATCTGCATTGAAACGATTACTGCAGAATAACGATACGATGATACAATACAGCCAGTATCTGACAGAACTGACCGACTCTCAAACATTCTACTGCAACAAAAGACAAAAAATACCATCCTGAAGATCTGACTCAGGATTATACTTCCATGTCAGGCACCTACGCCCCTGAACGGTCAGGGTACTTTAATTCAGAAATATGAATTCGGTTAAATGCAGCTATCATCTGCAGCATCAAAGCACCCCCACTGGAGGAAAAGACTTTCAACTTCGCGGATGGCCTCTTTGTCAGCTTTACTGATATGCCTCAAAACAGCATTGGCCATGACTGAAGCCAGATCACTTTTGAGCGACTCGCCCAGACCGGCTGGCAGGCGAACAATGACATCCCCAAAGAGAATTGTGCCACCCTGAGTCACCCGGATGACATATTCTCCCTGAGTCGATTCAGTCATGGTGAGAACGGCTTTTTCTATGGACTTGCTCATCACATTTCTCCTC
>NZ_JAHHPQ010000518.1:0-1139 GCF_024606245.1 Endozoicomonas sp. SESOKO2 | reverse complement strand
AATCTCTTATCCATTCTTGAGATTGTATTAGATAGTTTTAGATTATAATAGATTACTGCGAACTGTTTTTAACCCCTGACCCTGTGCGCTTCTGCCAAGGTTCATCAAACCTGTCCTCAAACTATCCTGACGCTGTGCTGCCCCTTCCCGGACGGTATTGGCGGCGACAATACTGGCACCGTTCCAGCTCAATGACCTCATGCGCTCCCGGGCCTGTTTCTGCGCCCCTGTCAGTCCGGCACCATTCTTACGCATCACCTGCCCGGCAAAATAACTTGAGCGCATCAGGGCATCGGGAATGTCGTGAACTTTTAAGCTAAAACAGAGTCTATCTTACAGAATCAATTTTGAATATCCCTGCTCACCAAAGTGAAATAATAACGATTGAAAAACAAACTATGAATTTAATAAGAAACCTTTCCTGCTTTGGTGGTTCACTCCCATCAACACCGGATCAAGCTCGATCAGAAAGAACCAGTGGTACCGCTATGGGCAGGAACGTCATTGTGCGTGACAAGAAAGAGCTTTCATTATTGCTCGATTTACCACTGGAAATACAATCCAAAATTTATTCCTATTTGCAGGCTCATGATATTACCCGTTTAACACGGGTAAATTCATACATGAACAGTACAATCAAAAACGATACTTCAATAGCAAGGGCCTGGTATCGCCAATTTCCTTCATCACAGCAGGCTCTGATGGAGACAATCGTCACTGCAAAAGATAAAGATCAACTCGAGGATTGGTTGAGGCGCTTTACAAAGGATGAGGCATTAATCAAGTCAATCATGGATTGCCAAACGAGTGTTTATTTTCCTGCGCTGTTCTTTTCCTCTATCACTAAACTGATGTCTGAATGTAAAACATTTAAATTGGAGACAAAAGCCACTCTCCCCATCTTTGCTACACGGAACTTGCACACCACTGCTACAAAGAAATTGGCAAGCTTCGGCCTCGATAGTCGCCATATTTTGATCGTCAGTGACAATAAAACGTTGAAAATCTATTGCTGTGAATCATGGACAGTAAAAGCCACTATTTCCCATGATAACAGTATCAATGAGGCCACCTTCAGTGCCAGTGGCCGCCATGTGGTGACCGCAAGTAACGATAAAACCGCAAAAATTTATGCTCTG
>NZ_JAHHPQ010000517.1:0-7140 GCF_024606245.1 Endozoicomonas sp. SESOKO2 | reverse complement strand
CCCTATAATGAAGACCCAATGAGCAGAAGATTAACAAAAGTTAATCTTCTGCTCATCTTGAATAAATTCCAGCCAAAGGGCAGATCAGACTACCACTTTCCGAAATTGCGTCCATACTGTTTGTTTAGTGCAAAAACCGTTCGTCTCCCGGGACTGGAGATGGACATCTGCTTCTGACCAGATAAACATTCAACAAAGGCAGAACCTGACGCATGAAGCACCGATTAAGCCTTCAGAATATTGTTGGTATGGGGTTCATGACCTTCGCCATGTTCCTTGGCGCGGGCAATCTCATATTTCCTCCATTAGCAGGTCAACTGGCTGGTACCCAGGTCTGGCTTGCAGCTGCCGGGTTTCTGATAACAGGTGTTCTTCTACCTCTACTGGCCGTAGTCATGATTTCCAGGGTTGGAGGAGGCTTTAATGAGATCACCCGTGAACTGCCGCGCAGCGCGATTGTCCTGATGGGTTGTTTTATCTACATCATTGTTGTCCCGATTTATGGTGTGCCAAGAACCGGCCTTGTTGCTTATGAAATGGGTGTCATCCCGTTTTTGGAAGAGCCTGATAGCATTTCCAGGCTGGCATACAGCATCATTTTCTTTGGAATTGCCTGGTACCTCAGCCTGTATCCGGGCAAATTACTTGAATCAGTTGGCAAGATCATTACACCAGCCCTTATTCTGTTACTGGTGGTTCTTGGCGTCTCCCCAATCATCTCCCCTATGGGAGAAGCCGGTGAACCCATGAACGGATATCTGGAGAATCCTTTCTTTCGAGGGTTTCTTGAAGGCTACATGACGATGGACGCCCTGGCTGCACTGTTGTTCGGCATTGTCATCATCACCAATCTGAAATCTCACGGCATTACTTCACCCGGCGCCCTGGTCAGATATTCTGTCATAACGGGCTGTATAGCGGCTTTCGGACTGGCGCTGGTCTACCTGTCTCTCTTCAATCTGGGTGCCCAGAGCCGCGAAGTCATCCCGCAACCGGAAAACGGCGGCCAGATTTTATCCGTTTATGTCCACAAGCTGTTTGGTATCTATGGCAATGTACTGCTTGCAACAGTCGTGACACTGGCCTGTCTAACTACCGCAATTGGTTTGATCACTGCTGCTTCGAAGTATTTCTGTGATCTCTCTGAAAAACTCAATTACAAGGCAATTGTCGCCACCATCAGTTTCTCCTGCATGATGTTTGCAAACCTTAACCTGAACCAGATGATCGAACTGTTTATCCCTGTCTTGCTCATACTTTACCCGGTCTCTATTGCCTTGATTCTTCTGGGGCTGATCAGGAGCCTCATGCCCAACCCTCAACTGGTATACAGGGCTACTCTCCTTGTCACCTTCTTACTCAGCCTGGTTGATGCCAGTAAGGGTTTAAGCCATCCTATTGCAAGACACCTGTTAACGCCTTTTCAGTCTCTGCCAGGGTACGACTTTAACTTAAGCTGGGTTGTGCCCTTTGCAGTGACTGTTGTGCTGTCCTGCCTGATTGGTAAACGCATTACGTTATCGTAACCTGTTCATTAGACCAACGTCTTGGCAAGTAACCAAACATCAAGTAAGCTGCTCGACTTGCGATAGACCATCGCGGCTACCATTCACTCATTTTATGTATAAATAAGTAGCTTACCCATGACCCGTTTTCCGGCATTACCCGCGGTTATCCTGATGATATCCGCTCTGACTGGCTGCCAGGTGCTGCAACAACCTGCTCAGACTAAGGACAGTCAAAAGACCTCTAAGACTGAAACCGCAGCAACCGATCCAGAACATAAAACAGAAGAAGAGCAAGGCAATAAACCTTCCAAGCCTCCTTTCCCGGATACCATTTCTGTCAAACAACAACTGGTTCAGACTCCTGCCCGTGTTGGGGGAAAACTGGTTCTGGGTTTTGCAGAGATAGGCACTCTCACAGAATACGGTCTGGAAATGAATGCCAAGATCGATACCGGTGCAGGACGCTCCTCGATTGATGCCAGAAACATTAAGAACTTTGAACGGGATGGCAAAAAGTGGGTTCGCTTTGATCTCCCCAGAACCAGCAAGGGCAATGTCTCTCTGGAACTGCCCGTCAAAGACACCATCCAGATCAAGGTTCCGGGTGAGGAAAAGTCCCAGACTCGTTATGTTGTCAACATGAACATCAAGGTCGGCGATATTACCCAGAACCTGGATGTCTCATTGAACGACAGAGCTCGTTTTGAATTCCCGCTGCTTATTGGTCGCGATTTTCTCAAGGATATGGCCATCGCCAATGTTGGCAAGAAATACATCGCAAACGAGAAAGTGCTCGATACAGTGACCGTCAAGGTTCCAGCTGACGACAAACTGAGAGTAAAGAAACAGATCGACAGGCCAGTGGATGTCAGTGGTCTTGCTTTGTTAGGCGAGCTTGAGCAGGTACATATCAAAGGATTCAAGAACGCATTCAAGGCACGTATTGATACAGGCGCAAAAACGTCTTCTATCAATGCCACAGATATTAAATATTTCACCAAGAATGGTGAAAAGTGGGTTCGCTTCAAGGTTGTCAATGATGGCAAAAGCCAGACCTTTGAGCGCAAGGTTCATCGTGAAGTTTCAATCAAACGACATGGCGGTCTGGCAAACCAGGACCGAGTCACTGTCTTTATTCCCATTACATTGGGACAGATCTCGAAGAATGTTGAATTTACTCTGACCAACCGCACCGGCTTCGAATACCCAATCCTTATTGGTGAAAGACTCCTGAGCAATACGGCTCTGGTTGATGTTGCCCGGCAAAATATTGCCGAAACAAAAAAGTGAGGTTTTGAATGAAAGGACGTTTTCAACTCAGTCTGGCGGTGGTCATTTTGATCACAGCAGGTCTGGGCCTGACTTTATACAAACACTTTGCCCTGGGGTTCCCCTTAACCCGGGGAGAAACCACCACCGTCTGGAGTGTTGAGGCTGAGATACAATTCAAGGCTGACGGTGGACCTGCCAAGGCATCCCTGACCCTGCCCGATCAGCAATCCGGTTTTCGTATTCTAAATGAGTCTTTTGCTTCTCCGGGCTATGGCATTAACCAATATGATGAGGAAGGGCAACGTCGCGCAGAGTGGAGCATCCGCAAGGCCAGCGGTAAACAGAGCCTGTTTTACAAGGTGAGCCTGCATCCGGACCGACAGCTGGTGGAACCTTTGGCTCCTCCTGTTGAAGAGGACGACGACACACTAAAAGCTAAACCTTCACTGCCAGAACCCTACCAGACCGCCGCAGACTCATTACTGGAACAGGTGAAAGAACGATCCGCTGATAGTCGAAGTTTTACAGGCACGCTGATCAAGGAATTTATAGCCCAACAGCCCAGCCAGAATACCAACATGCTCTTGAGCATGATTGATAGCCGTGCTGAACTCACCAATCTGCTGATCGAGATGCTCTCCATGGCCGATATTCCGGCCCGGGTTGTTCGAGGCCTTTACCTTGAAGACGGCAGGCGTCGTCAGCCCATAGTAGAGATGCTGGAAGTCTATACCAATGACGGTTGGGTACTCTTTGATCCTGAAACCGGTGTATCCGGCAACCCGGAAAACTTCTTCCTCTGGCAACGCGGTGGCAAATCCTTGCTGGATGTCATGGGTGGGACAGCGTCCCGGGTCTCCTTTTCTATGATTTCCCAGAACGAGCCCACAAGGGATCTGGCCATTGAAACTTCTCGAGCTGACAATGCAGCCCTGGTCGATTTCTCTATCTACGCCCTGCCCCTGGAAGTTCAAAATGCCTTCAAGAGTATTCTGCTGATTCCCATTGGTACTCTGGTCGTACTGATTATGCGCATCCTGGTCGGCCTGAGAACCTCAGGAACCTTTATGCCCGTCCTGATCTCCGTGGCCTTCCTGGAAACCCAGTTACTACCAGGTCTGATTATCTTTGTCACCATTGTTTCCATCGGCCTCTGGATACGCTCGATATTGAGTCAGCTCAATATGCTCCTTGTCGCGCGATTGGCGGCGGTCATCATCGTCGTTATAGGCATAATGGGAGTTATGAGTGTACTCAGCTGGAAGATGGGGATTACCCAAGCTCTGACCGTCACCTTCTTCCCGATGATTATTCTGGCATGGACCATTGAGAGGATGTCTATCCTCTGGGAAGAAGAAGGCCCGAAAGACGTTCTGATTGAAGGCTCTGGCAGCCTGCTGGTGGCCACTATGAGTTACCTGCTGATGTCCAATCCACTGGTTGAACACCTGACCTATAACTTCCCGGAGCTATTGCTGACCGTACTGGGTCTGACTCTGATGTTAGGCCAATACACCGGCTACCGTCTATTGGAACTTCGTCGCTTCAAGCCTCTGGTTGGAGGTTAACCCATGGAGTTCATCAAACGGTTTTTCCGCAGTTTTGCCAGCCCTTCCAGCCTCCACGAGGCTGGAATTCTCAGCATGAACATGCGCAACCTGGATTATGTTATTAAATACAATCCCCGCAAACTGCTCCCCCAGGTGGACGATAAACTCACCACCAAAAGGATGGCAGAAAAAGCCAATGTAGACGTCCCCAAACTGCTGGGTATTGTGGAATACCAGCACGATATTAAAAATCTGAGCATCCTGCTTGAAGAACACAACAGTTTCGTGATCAAGCCAGCCCAGGGCAGTGGCGGCAAGGGCATCCTGGTCATCGTGGGTCGCGATGGTGCGAGGTATGTAAAAGCCAGTGGCGACACCCTGGAATTTGAAGACATCAACCGCCATGTTTCCAATATTCTGGGAGGCCTTTACAGCCTTGGTGGTAAAAGTGATGTAGCCATGATTGAGAGCCTGATTGTGGCAGATCCGGTATTCAATGACTACAGCTTTGAAGGCGTACCGGACATCCGTATGATTGTTTTCCGGGGCTTTCCCGTCATGGGTATGTTGCGTCTGGCCACCCGGGCTTCCGATGGCAAGGCCAACCTGCACCAGGGAGCCGTTGGAGTGGGTCTGGACATAGCTTCCGGCAAAAGCTTGAGAGCCGTTCAGTTTGATCTGCCGATTAATCAGCATCCTGACACGGGTCACAGCTTTGAAAAACTGGAAGTACCTCACTGGGACAAACTGCTCAAGCTGACTTCAGCCTGTTATGACATGACTGGATTGGGATATCTGGGCGTGGACATTGTTCTGGATGAAAGGGATGGTCCACTGATCCTTGAACTCAATGCCCGTCCCGGTCTGGCCATCCAGATCGCCAATGACCGTGGCATCCAGCCCCGCCTGGAGCTGATAGAGTCTCTGCCCAACTGGAATATGCCTATTAAAGAGAAAGTCGCATTCTCTAAAGAGCACTTTGCCATGTAATCTCCACTACATCAGGGCTCAGCGCCCTGATGTACGCTTCTCAAACCATTCATCAAAAACATCACTGATAAGTTAACTGAGTGATGAGACCGCCTTCCCTCCTTGGCCTGAAGACCTTGTCTGTGTCACAATCGTTTAAAGAGTGAATGGATTTAAGAATCAACCCTAATAAAAATGAAAAGCTGTCACTTCGTCATGGAGGACTGCCTGAATTGCAGGTTCTAATGATCTACTCATTCTGTTCGCAAAGAACAGTCATCTCCATCAGGACTTTACTGGTCATTCTGCTGACCTTTGTTGTCAGTCAGACTGCCCGGGCGACTGCTGTTGCAGAATCTTCAGAGGCTGGACCGGTTAAACTGGCCGGCTTCCTGACCCCGGTTTCAGCACCGAAAGCAATTCTGACTGGTAAACACCCCGAAACCAGTGATCGCTGGTACAAGCTCCGCCTGAACCTGAACCACTCTCTTAATTCTGACTGGTTGCTGGTATTCAGAAGAACCCCTCACAAAAAACTCGATGTGTTCACACCTTCCGAAAAAGGTTATCGAATGACTTCATTGGGCATTAGCGGTCATAACCGCAATTCAGACCCCAGAGTTCTGAAACTTATTCTGCCTGATAACAAGATTCACGATATTTATTTACGGGTGGACAACGCAGAGCCTAACAGATTGAATCCCAGCCTCTGGCCACAGTCACTCTATATGCTGGATGAGTACAAGAACCAAGCCTTTTCAGCTTCATTACTGGCACTGCTTCTGCTTTTTCTCATCGTTACAGCGGCCGCGATGATCTACACCCGACACCCATCATACCTGTTGCTTGCTGCACATCTGCTGGCTACCACTTCACTGGTTGTATTATACCAAGGCAACATTTTCTGGATAATCAAAGGAGTCGGGAATCCCGGATTCTGGGTACTGACCGTGGCAGTCATCAGCCTTGCTTCGGCTCTGGGCTGCTACAAAAATCTTGGCTTGCTGGCGCTCTTCACTCCCAAGGCAGACAGACTGATACTCTGGCTTTGCTGCCTGTCGGTCGGATTCACTCTCAGCTTCTTCGTCACACAACAAATCTTGTTACTCAATGGGGCATTTTTATTGATCGCTCTGGCCGCAGTCCTCCTCACTGCCAGCCTGCTGACCATTTTTTCTCAGGGTGTAAGACCTGCCAAACTGGCTTTACCGGTCACGACCACACTGTTCCTTGCCTTATTCAGCAGCTGGGTCTCAAAGGACTGGCCCAGAGTCATACCCAGTCAGGCAGAACTGGCATTAATTGCTCTGCAATCCATGCTGATTACCGGCCTTTACTGGGTTAACCGCAAACATAAGAATCGTCAGGCTATCTCAATCAACCTGGTCAACAACTACACCGATAAGCGACAAGTCTTTGATCTCGCCCTGCGGAAACACCTTCAGCCCGCCAACAATGCCCTCGCGGATGAAAGGGCCATTCGAAAACGCATCCTGGCAACTCTGGATGCGGTAATGCCCGGAACACCCTCTATGATATTGGTTAAAAATAAAGATCAATGGGGTGTTAGCAGCCATTACCCCAAAGCCGCCCGGATTCTAAAAAGCAGTATTGAGACTATTGAAGATGAGCTAACGGATATCATTGGCTCAGAGCAAGAGCACCATATCCGGCTTGAAGATCGTAACGGCGTTAAATACTGGATATTTTTGCTTCACACCGAAGAAAACCACCATACTCTACTGGTAGTCTCACCGGGAAGCCAGCCCGGGAAATCCTTGAAATGGCAGCAGATAACCAACATCAGCACCCATGCCCGAACCCTGTTTCAGGCCAATCAG
>NZ_JAHHPQ010000516.1:0-1073 GCF_024606245.1 Endozoicomonas sp. SESOKO2 | reverse complement strand
ACGACAGTGTGTGATGGTCAGGTGTTATAAAAACGTTCTGGCCTGGAGAACCTGCTTTCTGTTCAAGCTCGACAACAAAACGTTTTGTCAACGGTTGAGCCAGACAGACGACGGACAATGTCATTATCAACAGTGGTGCTGCAAAGAGTGAGTGCTTGATGATTCTACCCTTGCATTCTGGTGTTCAGGGAGGAAGGATAGATCAAGAAAATAATGCAAGTTCCAAAAGCGCTGACACGCCCATTGCAGTGGTTTTGCCAAAAGACGACAAAAGTAGTCTGGTGGGAAAGGTTCTATAAGATCATTTTTCATGCAGTCAATAATAGCTGATTTTCAGGATGGTGCGTCGCTTGAGTTACCTACCTTGCCCCGGCCTCGATCAGGGCTTCCACGCAGTCGGTATTGCCCATCTCAGCCGCGATGGAGAGCGGGGTAGCGCCATTCGATATGGCAGCGTCGAGATCCGCCCCGGCGTTAATCAGGAGTTTCACGCAGTCGATATTGTCCATCTGGGCTGCTATGAACAGTGGGGTGGTGCCATTTTTATTCCGGGCGTTGACATCCGCCTGAGCTTCGATCAGGAGTTTTACGCATTCGGTATTGCCCGCCCAGACTGCGACTAACAGTGCGGTGGCGCCATCCGAGGTCCGGGAAACGTTGGGATCTGTCCCGGTGTTGATCAGGATTTTTACGCAGTCGGTGTTATTTTGCTGAGCAGCGATAAACAGCGGAGTGACGCCATCCGAACGGTCGGCGTTGAGGTCCGCCTTGGCTTCGACCAAGAGTTTCACACACTCGGGTTTATTTTCCTGGGCAGCGACAAACAGTGCGGTTGCACCCGTCGAACAGGCAGCGTTGAGATTTGCCCCGGCGTTGATCAGGCGTTCGACGACGTCCTTTTGCCCATTATAGGATGCCCACATCAAGGCTGTGTAATCAGCTTCCATAACAGCATTGACATTGACTCCTTCTGCTAGTGATTCCTCCAGGTGATCCAAATCCCCGTAAACACAGGCACCGTAAAACGCCCGATCGGGGAAAAATGTATCCGGGTGAGATTCACTGGTGTTCTT
>NZ_JAHHPQ010000515.1:0-1609 GCF_024606245.1 Endozoicomonas sp. SESOKO2 | reverse complement strand
GTCAGGCCGAACCGTTGACAGAACGTTTTATTGTCGACACCAAAGACACTCCACTATGCTCCAACCCTTATTCAGGGATCTCTGTAAAAGATGTTGCCTTTGTCGGTTCGCTTTTAAAAAGCTATTGGAAACTCGACTCACCGTCGTTTAACTCTGTGGAACTTCTTGGGACCAGTCAGGACCACACGCTTACGATCACCGCTATGATGTCTGGCTCCGGACACGTCCAACAACCCAACCCGCCATCAGAATCATCCGGGCAGGAAGCCCTCCCTCAACCCATAGGCTTTTTCACTAGCCTTCTTTATTCTGATTCTGGCGGGGATAATGGAGCCCCTGAACGACAGCCACATACTTTGAGCTTGAATTGTTTCGTTCATCCCTGTCATGGGGCTTGTCAATTCCGGCAGTTTTCCGGTTCATCCGATGGCAGAGCGCCCGATCTTGAAGAAGGTTGGACAGACCACACAGCAGCGACGCCCGGACAAAGCTCATGCCCTCATTTGGCCAATAAATACTGTTTTATTTGCCACCCTGTTAACGGGGTCGCCATAGACACGATGGTTGCAGGGAAAATCAATAAAAACGTCCCTGCCGGGCAAGCCATTTGCGGCTTGATAATATTCAGGGATGATGGCCAGATGCTGGAATGTGGGAAGGTCTTCAAGAATGCAAAATCACTGTCGCGTCACAAAGGCAGCTCCCACTCTGGGCAAAAAACCTGTGATCTGACGATGGTCGGGGAGGATGGTCAACTGTATCCGTGCGGGACGGTCTGCAAGAATGCTAATGCCCTGGCGTATCACAAAGAAAGAGACCACACGGGGCAGCAAACCTGTTATGAGCACGTGGTCGAGGAGGGAGGCCAGCCGACGCCGTGCAAAAAAGTCTGCAAGAATGCTAAAGCCCTTTGGGCTCACAAAAGAAGGCACCACACAGGGGAACAAACCTGTGACGTGAACGTGATCGGGGAAGATGGTCAGTCGGGGCCATGCGGAAAAGTCTGCAAGAATGTTCAAGCCCTGTCGGATCACAAAGGTGGATACCACACTGGGCAACGAGCCTGTGACGTGACCGAGATCGGGGAAGATGGCCAGCCGTGGCCGTGCGGAAAGGTCTGCAAGAGCGGTAAAGACCTTTCGGATCACAAACGCAGAGAACACACAAGGCAAAAAATTTGTGATATGCCCGTGATCGGGAGTGATGGTCTGCAACGGCCCTGCTGGACGGTCTGCAGAAATGCCGCAGCTCTGTCCACTCACAAGAGCGGACTGCACACCGGGAAAAAGACCTGTGACGTGGCCGTAATCAGGGAGGATGGCCGGGTGCGGCCATGCGGTAAGGTCTTCAAGAATACTAACAGCCTGTCAGTTCACAAATCCATATACCACAACGAGCAACAAAGCTGTGATGTCACCGTGGTTCGGCAGAATGGTCAACCGCAGCCATGCGGTAAGGTCTACAAGAATGCTCAAGCCCTGTTGAGTCACAAAAGAATGCATAGAAAACGCAAGCCTTCTGTTGTGGATCAGAACGATGACTTTTGTCCTTGATCTGACAACCGCCCTTTCATGAGGCTTTCTTGATCTATCCTTGCTCTGTAAGAGCC
>NZ_JAHHPQ010000514.1:0-5422 GCF_024606245.1 Endozoicomonas sp. SESOKO2 | reverse complement strand
CAACCTTGCATAGATATGGTCGTCATCTTCGGGCCAGGTTCCTCTCCCTGCCTGCACTTCCGTTACAATTTGAGCAAGCTCTTGCAGTGCGATACGATCAGAGCTATCACGCCTCTCTTGGTTGATAGTGATTTCCTTATGGATTAGAAAGCCACGTAATGCTACCAGATCATGCCGACATTCCGGGCAGGTATTAACCATTCGCCCATCAAGTTCTGTCGTTAACCACACTTTCAGGCAGTCTATATGAAACAAATGAGAACATGACGTTTTCACCACATCGTCAGATTCCACAAAATCAGTCAGACATACGCTGCAAGCTCCTCCAACATATTCAACCTCCTGCGCTTCTTCAAGGCTGTTCGAAGCAGACTTTGGTAATATAAATGCGGGATACAACATAACTGTTTCTGACTGATGTACTTGCGGATAGCCGGACAAACCTTTCCCTGTAAGTTGAGCAAGCAGTTCTGAGGCATCTGGCGGCATTTGGCTGAATAACGATTTATTGTGTGCCTTCTTCTTTGTAATCCCTTCCAAAGCCGCAGATAAATCTGTGGCGCTGACGAATTGTCTTGATTCACTGGAAGATTCACTGGAAGTAGTGGGATATCCATTATAAAGCCATTGTTTCAGCCACTGGCTGATCCGGGCCAGAGCTGACAGGTAGTCAAACTGCCAGTCGGGCATAGTAAAAAATCCCTTGGCAGGAATGCCCGGCATAGAGGGAGGTGGCGGTGGGTCAAATGGAAAGCCTCTTCCCGATAATCGCAAGTCAGGTTCATGTATTAATGCGGGCCATTCTGGCAACACAAAGCTCGTGCCATTTTTCTCCGCTTCCTCAGAAACATTATTTGTAGCCAGATCGCCCTCGCCACTGTCAGTTCTATCTACTTGCAGTTCAGGGCTGATACACAAGAAGTTTCTTTGTTCCGTTGAGGGAGTGTCAATATCGTCACGTTTCAGTAGATGGCAGCTGAATGAACCTTCGCCTATTGGCACCCTGCCAATATAGGCAGCATTGGCCACAACCAGTATGTCTTCAAACAAGGCCAGAGAGTCTTCAGGCACAAAGAAGACAAAACCTGGTATCAGATACGCCTCTTGGTCAGGTGTCCCATTTGTGACGATGAGCAGATGTCCTTGAGGATGGTCATCACCAAATCCACTGGCTGCCAAAGAGATTAAGAGTGTCCCGATTATATAAAAGAAAACTGTTTTAATTTGCACTCAAATTTCCATTTTTTTTCAGTCAGAGCTGAGTGTAGCCACAGTAGGTCGGGCTCGCCTAAAAGTTTACACATACCCACTACTCCAACTGACCTTCTTCCAGGAAAAACCAAAAACCAGTAATAAGCAAACGTGCTGTCTGAATCGAAATAGAGTGTTGATTGACTCTAGTCATCACCGCTAAAGGGACTTAACGGCATGAAGTGTTCCTGAATCGGTCTTGTTTAGTCTGTGACCCTGATCGGAAGCAGACGGAGATAGCCCCGGTCCGGGGCGATCATTACCGGATCCGGGTGTGAATATATTTTATGTCCAACAAAAGATTCTCCCGAGCGTCTTCTGGCCACTGATCAACATAGGCCCTGATAAACGCGTCCCTTGATATCCTGCTTTTGTCCATTTCTCCGAACAACCGCTTCAGATCGAGGAACACTTCTTTTGATTCCAGAACTGAGTCAGAAAGCCCTATGGTATCAATCAGCGAGAAACCGGACTCTTCATCATAAAAAATATTTTTGAAATTCAGGTCTTGATGAACCGCTCTGGAAAGGGTGTAGAGTCCATTGAGTTTCAAATCTCTGTGACGCAGGTGAAACTGCGCCAGAACTTTCCCAAACCCGGAGAACAAGGCATTGATGTCAACCTCGCCTGAGGGTTCACGGGACTCAGCGACCCAGTCTGCCAGAGAACGCCCCTTCACTGCTTTGAACAAAGAGTGCATACGCCCCGCGACCAATCCACTCCACTCATCGAAACCCAGAGCCAACGGCTCTTCTTCCGGCACAAAATAGCATTCAGCCACTTTCAACATAGGGGCAATAATAAAGCCACTGTTAACATAGCCTTTGAGAATATACTGCTGGCCGTCGATCCATATCGTGTTCAACGAATGCACCGAAGGAGAACCATACAGAGTGCTTATAATGCCCATGAGGCCAGCTTCATCCATGGTGTCAACCACCTGCTGATACTTCCCATGATGCACAGGAATTTGTTGCCACTGGCTGGCGCTGTTGCCTGGCCAACGCCAGTTGAAATAGTCTGCCAGATGAGCTTGCCAGTCGTTGCAGGCCATTGTCCCAGGCTGCATTACTCCCGTTTTTTTTAATAACTTCAATGCTTCGGTGCCGTTTTTGCTGGAAATCAGAGACTGACAGAATTCACTGTCTAGTTTCGGCTTCCAGAGTTCAAAGGGCTGGATATTGCAGGATTCATCATCCCCGGCTACTGGAATGCCCAGTCTCTCAGGCCATGCATAATAGGTAATCACAGCCGCAGTCAGGGCAGTCAAAGGCAGCAGGTAGTTTGAAGGGCGACTGCATGGACCTGTCTGACAATTTTCCGAAGAAAATGAATGAGCCGTCTGCATAGAGAGCAGTAGGGCCAGCAGAATAGGAAGTGTTTGCCCATGGACAAAGCGGTTAGGTGGCATAAAAAGTACTCCTGTATCAGATCTTCTTTATTCTTTTGATCCTGATCGATCCAGGGAGTTCAACTGCCATCAAAATTTTTTCAATGAGTCAGATCCGCGCTGCCAGCCCGAATACAGTTATGTTCTCAATCCGGGTCGGCAAAGCAGTCGGTTTTCAATCAGACTCTGCGGCTTTGGCTTCGGTGTCTTCTGGCAGACTTTCATCGGTTTGTGACTGATCTGTAGTGCAGCTCCAGCCCCAGCCTTCCTGTTTTTTCACAAATTCCGAGGCCTGATCTTCGCAATAGCCCGCAGTGTAACTGGCGTTCCAGAGCGTCTCTTCCCGACTGCCTTTGGTGTAGCGAACCTCGCAGGGCACACTGGACTCACGTTGCAGATAAACGACGCTTATCTTGCGTTCCTGTTTGCCACGGTGACAGGTGAAGGAGTAATTATCCGATGCGGATACCAGTCCGGTCATACCCAGCCCAACCAGAATGGCCAGAGAAGCTTTGTACATGAGGAGATTATCCTGTTCGAAGTCATAGTCACCCACGCCAGAAACGTCGGCGGAGAAGGCTTAACGTATCAGGTCTCGTGGAATCGTGAAACACTCTAACACAGCCCTTGCCAGAAACTGAAGACTCTTGGAGGAGCAAGCTGCCTGGCTGGATTAAACCTGTAGATTCGTTCACTTATCAGACATCTTTTCCTGTCAGGAAGCTCGACGGGTAGTTTTTCTACGGCGGGTTTTCTTCTTGAACCGGTTGGGCGATACCGGAGGCAGCCCCTGCACATTGATCGTTCCTGACTGCCCGGCTTCCTGCAACAACTGCAGCAGTTGCTGTTCAAGCTGATTCATAAAGGTCTGGTAAGAACCTTTTTTCTCCACGATCTGATTCAGTGACGCTTCCCAACGAGCGGTCATGTCTGGACGACTGACAGGTTCCGGCAGCGCTTTGATCAATGCTTTCCCGGTTTCAGTGGCATGAATGTTTTTGCCCTGGCGGGCAAGATATTTCCGATTGAACAATAGTTCAATAATCCCTGCCCGGGTAGCCTCGGTACCCAAACCATCGGTCTCCTTCAGCACCTTCCTGATCTCGGTATCCTTCACATAGCGGGCAATTCCGGTCATGGCTGATAGCAGGGTGGCATCGGTAAATGGCCTGGGTGGTTGGGTTTGTTTCTCTGCCAACTCTGCTTCCTTGCACAGCAGTGTCTGTCCTTGCTGCAATTCCGGTAACCTTTGACCCTCGAATTTATCGGATTGTTTATCTGTAGTTGATGATGGCTTGCGGGGAAAAATGGCTGTCCAGCCTTCTTCCTGCACTTCCCTGCTGCTGGCCATGAATAACCCGCCTTCCAGGGTGACACTGACTTTTCGGGCTAAAAATCGGTGATCCGGATAAAACTGAGCCACATACTGTCTGGCAATCAGGCGATATAGGTTACGCTCCCGGTCACCCATTTTGTAGAGATCGGCTCTTCGGGTGGTGGGGATAATCCCGTGGTGTGCGCCGACCTTCTTGTCATTCCAGGCTTTGCTTTTGCGATCGGGTAATGCACCGTCAACAGCGCTGGCCAGTTTTTCATCATTACTTCGGATCGCTGCCAGCACTTCCGGTGCCTCCCTGAAATGCTCCACGGGCAGATAACGGCAATCCGAACGGGGATAGGTCACCAGTTTCTGCTCATAAAGCTTTTGACAGACATCCAGCACCTCCTTGGCACTCATCCTTAGCTGTTTGGCAGCATCAATCTGAAGAACGGAAAGTGAATAGGGTAAAGGTGGAGACTCCTTAGCGGGTTTATTCTCCAGCTTACTGACTGTTCCCTGCTTGCCCTGTATCCTGCTGACAACATTTTCCGCCAGCCGACGATCCAGCACACGACCCTCGTCATCCATCCAGGGCTGACAGGCTTCACTGGGTTGCCACTTGGCCTTGAAGCACTCACCCCGATCAGTCACCAGCAGGGCAAAGACCTCGAAATAAGGTTTCGGTTGGAATTGAGCAATGTCTTCGTCTCTTCGCACCACCAGACCCAGCACCGGTGTCTGTACCCGACCCACAGAAAGCAACCCCCCATAACCTGCTTTCTTGCCAAGAACGGTATAAGCACGGGTTAAATTGATACCATAGAGCCAGTCGGCACGGGAGCGAGCCAGGGCAGAAACCGAGAGTGGAACATAGTCCGAATTGCTCTGCATTCGGTCGAAGGCTTTCTTGACCGCTGAGCCATTCAAGTCATTCACTAGCAGACGACGAACGCTTTTCCTGCGGGTTGGTGAAAGCTTGAGGTAATCCAGTACTTCATCTACCAACAACTGCCCTTCCCTGTCCGGGTCTCCGGCATGAACGATGACATCCGCTGTCTTCAACAGCTTGCGAATCACCGATAACTGGGCGCGAGTGTTTTTTCGCGGTTGCAGTTGCCACTGTTGGGGAACAATGGGTAAATGTTCAAAACGCCATTGCTTGTAGGCGGGATCATAATGTTCAGGCTCAGCCTGCTCCAGCAGGTGGCCAATACACCAGGTCACGACATCACCGGATGCCGTCTCTATGTAGCCATCTTGTCGTTTATGCGGCCGGGGCAATACATCGGCTATGGCTCTGCCCAGGCTGGGTTTTTCAGCAATGATTAAGCGCATTCGGTCAACAAAGGTTCCATCAGATCAATGGTGCAGCTGCCTATGATAAATTTCTTTCTGGTCATGTCATAGCCGCTACTAAAAATCTAACATAATCTGTAATTATGTAGACTTATCTACGCCGT
>NZ_JAHHPQ010000513.1:0-18264 GCF_024606245.1 Endozoicomonas sp. SESOKO2 | reverse complement strand
CTCAATTTCTTGCAATCCTCGCTACGGACGCTTAAGTCCGACAGGCTGCTAGAGAAATCCGGCTGGAACATACACACGCAAATTCGCGAAGAAGTTACCTTTGCCGTTGGTCGTATAACCGTCAAAGGCACACTCCACAGCCGGGGGAGGGGAGAAAGGCGGGCTGACTAACTGCTCTTCTAACGGGACGGCCTGCCAATCGCCGTCATTGAAGCCAAAGATAATAACCACAGTGTGGGAGCAGGTCGGCAACAGGCACTGGAATACGCCGACCATCTTGATACTCCGTTCGTAAAAGCATCAGCGCCCCTTCTATATCAACAAGGACGGCAAACGTCCGCGCTACTATCAGGCCAACGCCATCAAACGGACCATTGAGGCCATCGCCAAGGGCCAGGATCGTATCCTGCTGGTCATGGCCTCTGGTACCGGCAAAACCTACACCGCCTTCCAGACCATCTGGCGACTATGGAAGTCGAAACAGAATTTGTATAAATCAGTCATGGTCCGCCTCCGGCAGCCAGTCTTCTGTCATGACTTGTTCGTAGGTCCATGGGCATTCAGTCGGGAAAGCGTCGGGTTTGCACAGCATCTCTCTGGCGGCCAGCTTTCGGGCATAATCATAAGCCTTCGGAAAAATCTCAGTCAATTTGCTATTGAGAGCAGGATTTTCCTGAAGCTCTTTCTCTATGGCGTCCCGCTGCTTGGCAATACTGGTTGACCAACTTCGGAACCAACGATCCATCTCATGCAGATCATTTTTTCCAACCTGCATCTGCCATTTAAGAGCGTGCATGAGTAATTGAGACAAACGGCTATCTACAGAACGGTAACGGGCTCTACCCATGTCCTCAACTTCCTCAACCAGGTTGTCAATGTCCAGTTCATCAAAACGGCCTTGCCTGATAAGCTCAGCTTGTTGGTAGGACCATGTGTAGAAATCAGTGTCGTACAAGTTTTCCATAAAATACCTCCATTGGCCTACCAATGTAGGCAATTAACAGAAGGGAATCAAAATGAATTACCAAAGCACAGATGCCTTTGCCGGGTGCTTTACCAGGCGGTGACGGGCAAGAAAGAAGAGCATTACATCTTCAGGCAATTCTCGCCCGACTTCTTTGACCTGATCGTCGTGGATGAGTGCCACCAGGGCAGCGCCAAAGGTTACTGTCAATCACGTTGTATCTCCATTTGTTGTAATTTTTCGGTAATTTAAGGCGTAGAAAAACCTGAGGGTCCGACATACAGGGGTATTCCGACCCCCTTCAAAAACGGATAACAGGCCATCATCATTTTGCAAACAAAAAGTGAGTCACCAGCATCGCAAAATAGCAACAGCGTTAAACAACGTGGTCACTAGCGACATCATCGAAGCAACCCGCAATGGTGAAAACGAACCAAGGGGCCGACCACCCGCTTGATGAATCTTCAGGAGATGGACGGAATGATTAAAGCGACTACCGACCACTAGCTGGTCACCACTGAAGTCAAACGTAATTCGGTTTCCCGGCCAATCCGCACTTCCATGGGGGCTGGCCAGAGTTGTTTGATAACAGATGCTACCATTGTCAAACTGAACAACGTGCAAGCCCCGCTCGCCAGCAATCAAAAAGGTATTGCTGTAGTACTGTCGGATTTCATCCAGTTTTCCCAGGTCTGGCCAGCTTGACTCGATGGTATCCTCCACTCCCTCCCCATTCGGTGGAAACATGGCATTCTCACACGGATTGAATGAACAAACCTGTTGGGTCATGGCCTGCTGCCCGGTAGCGGTTTGACATTGATGGGAATACAACCGACAACCAAGAGCTTGGTAGGAATAGTGAGCAGGACCCGTGCCAGTGGTTTGATTAACCATCTTGGGAGGGCATAAAACTAACTCTCCACCTCTATGGATAACCAACAAGTGTGCATCTGCGAAGGTAGCCCCAACGGGTTGATCAATAACCACCTCATCAATAGCCGGTGTCAGTACCGTTACAGGCCGCCAATCTCCAGCCGATTGCTCAAAGCAGGCTATTTGGTTGTCAAACGTCCAACTGACACACAATTGCTTGCTGTCTTTACTGAAACTGGCAGAGGAGCAGCCCTGGCGAAAAAGATAGTGACTTTGTCCACCAAAGCGTTGGAATGATCCCGTTTGACAGTTTTTTTCCTGCTGATAAACCCGCAACTCACCCATGAGTAGAGAGCAAGCCGCCAGCCATTTACCATCAGGGCTCACCCCAAGCGACGAGACACCAGCAAACGCCACCAAAGGGCCTGTGGTCAGCTGCCCCTGTTCCCAAATGAAGCTGCCAATACTTCCTCCCTCTTTATCCGAATCACTGGCCACGTAGAAGCAGTTTTCTCTTTTAACCAGGCTTCGGTGTTGTCTTGAGTTGGGTGATATCTGGATCGTCGTTTGCACAACACACTGGTCAGAACCCTCTGAACAATGGAATGCAAGACAGAGCCCTCTGTCGTTTAAAACAACCACTGTCATATTCGCAGTTACATTGTGTTTTTGGGCAAATAATGCAACGCCCGCAGGAGCACCAAACCATTGGGTCTTATTTGCAACCTGATAGGTTTCGTGCATCAACACATTGTCAATCAATGTCAGTCCAAGTCCGAAAGAAGGCATCCCAAAAAATAGAAAAATAACGGTAAAGCAAGTACAGCCCCCGAGAGCCTCAAAACAGGCAGAAACTTTACGTAAAATATCAGTATTCATGATCAATATTACTTCCCGGGCGGTAAGGCAGAATTTACCGTTCCAGTCATTTCCGCGAAAGTGAGAACCTCTCACGACTAAACTAAAATAGCTGACCATATAAGGTAGCATGCTTAATCAAGGGTCTGCTTACAAAAAAACTTCTAAAAAACTTCTAAAAAACTTCTCACTGTGCCTGAAAGACCAGTTTTTATGGTATGCAAAAAATTTGTAACGGGACCGCCGGGAAAGTCTACAATGCAAGACTCAACTAAACAGCTGTAACGGATTAGCGAACTGCACCTTCAGGTTGAAGCGTTTTTTTGCAACAGAACCAAGAACAAGGATATTGCCAATGGGCACTACAGATGCTGATACCGAGCCATCTGCCGGGAGTGGCTTGTTTTGCTTTTTATTGATGACGCAATACCTGAAGAAAACCATTGACATGAGTGTCATCAAACATGAGTTCTGCCCAGAGGGAGAAGACCTGACCCCACTGACTATGCTCAGAGCCGCCAGACAACTGAAACTGAGAGCCAGACAAGTTAGAATCAGGCGACAGCGATTAGCTAAAATACACTGTCCGTTTATTGCCATAGACAAAAACGAGCATTTTTTCATTATAGCCGCCATCAGCGATGGCAAAGCATTGATTCAACGGGAGGGAATGAGACCAGAGTCAATTTCTTTGGATGACCTCTGGAGTCACTGGCGTGGCCAGGCCATTTTAATGACTGATCGAAGCATTCTGCCAGGCAAAAATCAGCACTTCGATATCAACTGGTTTATACCGGCTATTGTCAAGTTTCGAAAACTGTTCAGAGACATATTGATTGCTTCGTTTTTCTTACAGCTATTTGCCCTGCTGACGCCACTTGTTTTTCAGGTGGTGATGGACAAAGTGCTGGTTCACCGGGCGGAAATGACTCTGAATGTACTGGTTATCGCGCTGCTGGCCATTTCCCTGTTTGAGGTTATGTTGGGTGGCTTGAGAACCTATGTTTTTTCACATACCACCAACCGGGTTGATGTTGAATTAGGTACCTGGTTATTCCGGCACCTGCTGAAACTTCCTGTTGCTTTCTTCCAGAATCGACCCGTGGGTCAGGTTGTGGCTCGTGTGCGTGAGCTGGAAAATGTGCGTAATTTCCTGACCAGCAGTGCTCTCACTCTGGTCATTGATCTGTTTTTCAGCTTGTTGTTTATAGCTGTCATGTTCTTCTATTCCAGTCGGCTGGCCTGGATCGTGGTCAGCTCGATTCCATTCTACATTATCATTTCTATTTTGATCACTCCCCGCCTGCGCCAGAGAACCGAAGAATTGTTTCACCGCAGTGCCATTAACCAGGCATTTCTGACCGAAACCCTGACCGGGGTAGAGACCCTTAAATCCATGGCCATCGAACCCCAGATGCGCCAGCGCTGGGAACATCAGCTGGCCGGTTTTGCCCAGGCCTCTTTCCGTTCCGTGGTGACGGGCATGTACGGCAGTCAGTCGGTACAGCTGGTGAACAAACTGTTCATCGCCCTGTTGATGTGGCAAGGATCTCTGGAGGTCATTCATGGGCATATGACGGTAGGCGAATTGATCGCCTTCAATATGATTTCAGGGCAGATTTCTGCCCCCATCCTGAGGCTTGCCCAACTCTGGCAAGACTTTCAGCAATTTCGCATTGCTATCGCCCGTCTCGGTGACATCATCAATGCCCCCACCGAGCCCCAAAGTCATTTAAGCCAATCTTCACCACCGGCAATGAAAGGAGCCATCAGGCTTGAAAATGTTGTTTTTCGCTACAGCCCTTCGAGCCCCGCAGTACTGAACCGCATAGACCTGAACATTCCTGCAGGACAAGTGATCGGCATTGCCGGCCGTTCAGGCTCTGGCAAGTCAACGCTGACCAAGCTGATCCAGCGGCTCTTTATACCAGAAAGTGGCAAGGTTTATATTGATGGTGCCAACCTTTCACTATTAAACCCAGCCTGGATCCGACGCCAGATCGGTGTCGTCCTCCAGGACAGCGTGCTGTTTAATGGCACCATTCGGGACAATATTGCTCTTGCGAATCCAACCCTGGATATGGAATCAGTCATCGCTGCAGCCCAACTGGCCGGAGCCCATGATTTCATTATCGAAATGCCCCATGGCTACAATTCTGAGCTGGGTGAGCGCGGCATAGGGCTATCAGGCGGACAGCTTCAGCGCCTGGCGATAGCCAGAGCACTGGCCACCCAGCCCAATATCCTGATTTTTGATGAAGCAACATCAGCTCTGGATTATGAGTCAGAAAAAATTATTCAGGACAACATGCGGGCTATCTGCAAAGGCCGCACCGTCATCATCATCGCCCATCGACTCTCAACTATCCGTCATTGCGATCGGATTGTGGTGATCGAAAAAGGGGTTATTGAAGAAGATGGCAGCCATAACGAGCTGGTTCAACAGCGTGGCCGCTATGCTCAGCTGTGGTCTTCACAAATCGGTGTAGCAGAACGTGTTTAAACCATTGGGACGCATATTCACGCTGATCAAGGACAGCCTGCACCATGAGAAAAAGCATCCTCAGGTCAGGCGCAAAAAAGATGAACTGGAGTTTCTGCCGGCAGCGGTTGAAATTCTCGAATCACCACCGTCACCGTTTGCTCATGTCCTGATGTTGCTAATTTGTGCCCTGCTGACTTTTGTTTTGCTCTGGAGCTGGTTCAGCTTTATTGACACCGAAGTCACTGCCAATGGCAGAATAATACCAGTGGGCAAGGTCAAGGAAATACAATCACTGATTGCTGGCCGGGTGGATACCCTTTATGTCACAGAAGGTGAGCATGTTGATAAAAACCAATTACTGATCAAGCTAAACCCCACTGAACCAGAAGCTGATATTCGCCAGATTGAAGCCATGTTGCTGCACAACCAACTCAATGTCGGGCGATTGCAATTGTTGCTTGAATCGGCAACGGAAACGCCTTTGGCTCCGCCTCCCAACCTGCAGCAGTGGATTACCCAGGCTAAGCTACCACTCTCGGGAAAGCCAAGCCCTGACCAGTGGTTTCGCCAGCAACAGTTACTGGATTATGACTACCAGCATTATCAGAGCAGCAATCAATCCATAGTGCAGCAAATCAGTCAGCGCCGGGCAAAAATCATGGCGATTCAGGCCGAAATTGATCGACTGCAAATGCTTAACCCCCTGCATCTGGAAAATGAAAAAGCGACTCGGCAATTATTGGACAAAGGCCTTGTTTCACGACTGGAGTGGCTAGCCGTCAGGGAAAAACAGCTGGATACCAGCCAGCAGCTGCAAGTCCAACAGAGTCACCAGAATGAAGCAAAGGCAGAGTTGGCAGCCCTTGTTAGCGAAAAAGAAAGTAGACAAAAAGCATTTCGGCATGAACGCATGGAAAAACTCAATGAGTTCAGTGACAAGATTACTGAACTAGAGATCAGCATTATTAAAGCCAGGGAACACAACCAGAATTGTTATATCCGGGCACCGGAAGACGGCACGATACAACAATTATCGGTGCTGGGTGACGGCTCGGTGATCCAGCCGGCGGTCACTTTGATGTCGTTGGTTCCGGACAATGCCCAGCTACAGGCGGAAGTCATGGTGGAAAACAAGGATATCGGTTTTGTGAAGGTGGGGATGGTGACCGATATCAAAATAGAAACTTTTCCATATACATTTTTTGGCTATCTGCAAGGCGTAGTTGAGCTGGTTTCCAAAGATGCACGGAACCTGGGCGAGCAGGGATTAATGTACCCGGTATACATCCGATTGAACCAGCAATTTGTCAATGTTAACGGTCAGAATGAACCTTTGCATGTGGATATGATGGTCTCTGCCGAGGTAAAAACCGGTAGACGCCGACTGCTGGAATTTTTTCTGGAACCCTTTTTGCGCTACCGGGATGAAGCACTGAATGTCCGTTGAGGGTGTGTTGAAAACAGACTCCCGGCCTCAGGCTGGGCTGTCCAGAGACTTTTGAGTGAGACTTAGACGCTTCTGCTGCTCAACCTGGTCCAGCTCCAACTGGTATTGCATCTTCCTGAGCCTGCGATTGAACACAAAAGTCGCTAACCAGACGGCTGGGTTGTAAGAATCCTGCTTTTTCAATTGAACAGAAGGTGACTGAAGTTGCAGCCTCGAACCTTTTCCGACAATGGGCAGAACCACCTGTACGGTCATCTCTTTCTTACCGAGGAAGAAGCTCATCCACAAGGACAGTTTTTTCATCAAGCTCTGTGGAGCAATTCGCATTTCGAAATCAGCCATCCTTTTTCCATCTTTTGTCCGGAACTGTGGATTAATTACCCCTACGCAGTCTTTCAAGTCATTGAACTTTAATGCCTCTGGTGACTTTTCTGTGGCAGGCTGGACAACGGCCTGGGATAAAGGCTTCCTGACCGGTGCTTCTTCGGCTTTGGGTGTTTCGACTTTGGATGCTTCGACTTTGGATGCTTCGACCTTTTCAGGTAACGATGATGAAGGTGGTGTGACTGCGTCGGTTATTCGAGCGTTAACTGTTGTTGACTGAAGCCGTTCAGGCTCAAAAACAGAAGATCGTGCCATTACATTCTGCGGAGGTTCCGGATTTGTCGGCACACTATCTATTGAAAGCGTGTCATCTGTGGGCACACTATCTATTGAAAGCGTACTATCTATTGAAAACGTACTATCCATTGAAGTTGTTACGACAGGATCAGGTTTTGAGACCTCAGCATTCGGGGTTGAGTTCTCTGGTGATTTTGGTTTTGAAAAAGGGGAAGTCACTTCCCTGTTCAGGGGTACCTCTACCTCCGGCAGCGATGAACTCCGTGATACTGACGGTTCATCTTCCAATGAATCCAGAGAGGTGGAGCTGTTATAACCTTCACCAGTTTCGTCCTGAACAGGTTCATCCACCCTCTCTTGCTGCGGCTCTTGTTGCGATTCGTTCTGAGAGAGCGGCAATACCAGGTGCTGCAGTTTTTCTGGCGCAAAAACAACGGGATCAGCAAAAACGCCCTCTTCACAGAGTTTCCAGACTTTCTGCTGAGACTCCTGGGTTAAACCTGCCGACGCCAGTGCTGACGACATCTCCACTGCATCAACATCATTCGAAAGCAGGTCTCCGGTTTTCTTTACAAACTCCTCGCTGCGCTGCTGGTACTGGCTATCTTTCTCCGCTGAGAAAGTCACCTCCCCCTGCCGGGTCAGGCAGGAAACCGTACCCAGATCAATCTCCAAATAATCAGAGATTTGAGCCCCCCCCGAGTGCTTCTTTTTGGCCGTCTCCCTATAAATCGGCATAACGACTTTTTCCAGTGTGTTGGAGTCCACTGGAAACTTCAGCTGCAACAGTTCCTTGACCAGGGGTCCATAGGGTGGGCGAATTTTGATAGCTGCGCCTCTGGCGATGACCGGTACCGACCTTTTCTCTCCCGTCGCTTCGTTCTGAACGGTGATATCGCTGGCCATCTCCGGAATACTCAGCTCCACGACACCGCGTTCACTGAAAGAAAAATCAGATACATTGATCTTGAGCTGATTCAAGTCAACAGAGCAGGTATTTGATACAGGAATATTCATTTCCGGAATATCAAAATGCTTTTGTAAGCCTGCCGGGTTGGCATTGGCCACAGCCGCCAGCCCATAGACCAGATCGATCAGCACCCGGTTCATCTCAACGTACGACTCAATATCTTTTAATCGTTTTTGCTGAACGTCTCTTGCCTGTTTGCTAAACATTAACTCGCGGCTTTTGACTGCTTTCTCTTTCGCTACCATTTCCAGCTCGCTGGCCGCTTGATGATCCATTTGTTGACACCGGTCTTTTGCTTCGCCCTCAGGCATGCGTTTCATATCTTCCCGGAGTTGACCAAGATCGTCATTTCGCTCTTTTTCTTCTTTGGCCAGATTTTCGCATACCACTTCCAATCCTTTATGCTTCCATTGCTTCTCAGCTTCCAATGCAGCAAGAGGAGGCTTGGAGCTTCCCGACATTAGCGGGATCACCAAATCAATCAGCGAGTGAGCAAACGGAGCGTCTTGCAGCGCCATAGTTTGTCCATCTTTTTTCTCTAACTGAAGGCTTTTAACAGACACTTCAGCCACATCACTGAACCTGGATTTAGGCGGGTTTGTGAACATGCCATCAAAAACAGGCTTCAGCGCTTTGTGCAATCCATAAAGATGCATGGGAGCTTTCACGATATTGCCGGTCAACGCCTTGTGCAAGTAGCCACTGGCCGGAGGCTTCATTTTGATACGGATGCCTCCGGATAAAGTCATTGGCTCGACCTCGCCACTGGCACCCATTGACGATACATCTGCCCTGATATCGGCAATATCCAGTGTCAGCTCACCCGTGGGTGACAAAGAACACTGCTCTATAAACACACCAACGTTTTGCACCTTCAGCTCAGCACCGGTCGATAGTTTGGTCGACATATCTCCCAGATTGAGGTGATAAACCTTGCCAGCAGACGGCCCTTTTTCGGACTTTTTAAAAACGTGTTGAAGCCCATGTATCAGTTTAAGTCCGGGACCCATTTGCTCTTTGATCAACGCCAGGAAGTCTTGCATCTCTTTCTTGATCGTCTTATCCCAGGCTTCCAGGAGAGGCTCTGTCTGATTGATCCCCTGAATGTTTAGCTCCAGCCTGCTCAGTTCAGCTCTTAATTCAAAAAACCTTTTTTGGAGTTCTGCAAATTGATGCTGCTCGTCAGGTTTCAGGTGGGGAAGCTTTTGTCTTAATTTATTCTGTTTAACCTGAATGGATTTCATCTCAGCCATAAAGGTCTGCAGTTTCTTTTTGTTTTCCCCAGCAAACTTTTTATTGCTATCTAACTGGTCGTTGGCCTTGTTGCCAAGGACGCCCATTCCGAGTCGGATGAACCCCATCGCTGCAGTGGAAAAGGTTCGCAGGAGGGCGTTCCAGAAGCTGCCCTTCACTTTCTCAATGACAACATCCCGTTTGTGGATAGGTACATAAGGGGAGTGCTGGCCTGCTTTACCTTCCAAACCTTCCAATGCAGCACCGGTCGTTTTGTGAACAGACACGTCCCGGGGGCCCATATTGACCTTCGAGGGTTGGGTATTACCGGAGGGTATCGATGGATTTTGATGTGTATCCTGCCTGCCCCTTGGGCCATTTACAGGAAGATTGGGGCCGCCAGTTTTCATGTCATTAACCATGCTCAGATAGTAGATTTTTATATCGCCACTTTGCTGCTGAGCTTGAAGCAGGCCAACTTGTCCCTCCTTTCCCCACAGGTGTTTTTTTGGTGCATGATTGCTTGTTTTATAATCGCCAAGAGGTAGCGGTCGGGTAAGAGATGATTGTGTATACTGACCATTGACCAGAGGAGACCCTCAATGAGCGATTTGTACGAAACTGATTTCTATAGCTGGTCGTACCAACAAGCCGAGTTGATCAGACAAGGCCGTTTCAGCGAGTTGGACATCGACAATCTGCTTGAAGAAGTTGAAGACATGGGCAAGGCTCGTTACCGGACTTTAAAGAGTTCTCTTGAGCAGTTGTTTCTCCATGCGCTTAAATGGCAAATGCAATCGAAAAAGTATGATCTTCATGGCATGGATCAGTGGTATCGGAGTTGGGCGATCAGTATCGGCAAGCAACGAATTGCCATTCAACAGGAGTTGGAAGAAAACCCGGGGCTAAGCAATAAGCTGGATGAGATTTTTTTAAAGGCTTATAAACATGCCAGGAAGTTAGCCGCCAACGATATGCAGTGCAAAACGAATGATTTCCCGCCTGAATGCCCATGGAGTTATGAGCAAATCATGGAGGAAGGTTGGTTGCCTGATTAATAGTTAGGTCATGGGCAGCCCCTGCCAATTAACAATCGTCACCGATCAACCGTTCATCAATTCTTGCTATTTACCCTCACCTGCAGGCACACCCTTAACTGATTAGCCATGCCCAACTCATAATAAGAGACTATACTTTCCTCGCGCCTGACTCGTCACAAAGAGCACTTTTCATGAACATTCCTTCGTTAAAAGTACCGGTCGTTACAACCTTTATTCTAAGCGCAATCCTTCTTATCACCGTTGTTCAGACTCCAATCGCTCTGGCCTGTACAGCCATTACGCTGGTTTCAGAGGACCATGCGGTCATCCAGGCTCGCACTGAAGAGTGGGGAACCTTCGATCTGGAATCAAAAATTATGGTGATACCACGAGACACTGCCTTTACAGGTCTCACACCCGATGGCAAACCGGGCTTAAGGTGGAAAACCAAATACGGAGTTGTTGGTATCAATGGCCTGAACAAACCGTCGCTTATCGATGGAATGAACGTAAGAGGCTTGGCGGTTTCAGTGCTGTACTTGCCCGGCGTCGCCGAGTTTCCACCCTATGACCCTGCCAAAGCAGCAAACACAATCGGCCCTCAAGACATCAGCAACTGGGTACTGACTACTCAGTCTACGATAAAAGAGGTAAAGCAAAATCTTCCAAAAGTAGATGTTGCCCCCGTGAAGGAAAAAGGCTTGGGCAATATCGTGCCGCCGATTCATTTCATGATGACAGATCGCTCAGGGGCATCAATTGTGGTGGAGTACACCCATGGCGGCAAGCTAAGTATTTATGACAACCCCGTCGGCGTGTTGACCAACAGTCCAGAATTTCCGTGGCATCTGCAAAACCTGAGAAACTACGTCGGCCTTACCGCTAAAGCGAAACCGGGCATTAAAGTAGGCGATCTGGAGTTAGCCCCTCACGGTGCTGGTTCGGGCATGATAGGCCTGCCTGGCGATTACACTCCCGTTTCCCGATTTGTTCGGGCTGCAGCACTGAGAAACTCAGTACGCCCACTCAAAGACGGTTATGCCGCCGCAATGGAAGCACTGCGCATCCTGAACAATTTTGATATTCCTTCTGGTGCAGTACTGGCCAGAGATGAACTCCCCAAAGACGACACTCTGGGTTCCACTCAGTGGACGACAGCCATGGATACCAAAGACTTGAAATACTATTACAAAACCATGTTTAACAGCCGTATTCGAGAGATTGATTTTGCATCGGTAGACTTTGATAAATCCGGGATTCGCTACCGCGATCTGGATCTGAAAAAACAGCAGGATTTGAAGGTCGTGGATATTAAGTAGTCACTGCTATGATTTAAACGCCGGGCCTTGTGGCTCAACAAACAAGATTGAACCGCTCGGATTCTCGGGTACCTATGACGTGGAATACTATCGATCTTCACGGGTATGCCAGAGCCTCAAAATATAAATGTTTGAGTTTTGGATTTCGTAGCGCATTTCATAGGGCCCTACCAGCACCTTTCTGACTTCTCTGGGGTCAAAAGCTTCAAGTCTTTCACCAAGCCTTGGATTTTCTATAAGACTGGCAGGACTGGATGTCAAAGACTGAACTGTTTTAGCTGCTGCGTGCTTATTCACAAGAGCTAAAAAATCATACAGCCGCGACAAGTCAGAAAGAGCTTTACTCGTCCACTTTATTTCCATTAGCGCGGCACCGGCAAGGGGGTTTCAGTTCCAAGACTTTCTGCCCACTCCTGCACGGCCTGATGATCAATGACAGCATTTGCGTCTACATCTGCCAGTGCTTCCCGGGTTAGCCTGTCGCGTTCCTCTTCCTGATCAATCCAGGCAGATAGAGCCTGTTTGATAATCCATCCCCTTGATCGCTCAAGTCTTTTTGCCAGCTGTTCCACTTTTTCGGCCAAAGGTAATGGCACATGGGCAGTAAGTACCTTTGTGTCTGTTTGAGCCATGATAATCCCTCTCTTAATCAGATATTAACAACTTTGAAAAATAGTGATTAATTATGATTAAGTCAATAATATTGCCAGATTTTGGTCTACCTTAACCTGACGTCAATTTGATCAAGATCAGAATGTCCAGATGGGATTACAAAGTGAGGATTGAAGATGAAAACCGGGAAGAATTCTATTATCAGTGAATTCAACCGACCACGCTATTCAATGGATGAATTGCTGGCCCAGTGCGATCTGTCAGCCGCCATGCCGGAAGAATTTACCGAATGGGATTCCATCCCGCCTGTTGGGGATGAAGCACTTTGAGCGTTTACGACTGTGGCAATATTGTCCGAGTGAATAGAAATAAACATTACTTAAAAAGGATATTTGTTATGGCTCATACATCAATGCTGCACGTCCGTGTAGATGCCGCATTAAAAACAGAAGCAACCGAAAAGCTGGCCAACTTCGGCTTAACCCTGTCTGATGCGGTTCGGATCCTGCAAACCCGGATAACCAAAGAAGGTGGCCTGCCCGTCGGCCTCACCAGTGACCCTGAAGCGCATGATGCCTGGTTCCGGGAGCAGGTTAAGCAGGCCTTGAACTCTGAAGATGTTTTATCCCATAACCAGGTTATGGATGAAGCCCAAGCCTTGATCGAAAGGAAAAAACAACGTGCATAAATTGGAGTGCTTGGGCCCTGCTCGTAACGACCTTTTGACCATTATTGATTATATCTCCGATGATAACCCAGAGGCGGCCCTTCGACTCAAGGACGAAAGTGTAAATTGCCAAACGTACCAATTTTGGTACAATTAAGAAATGAAAATTATAGCCGTTCGATTCTTTGTTGCGTCTTCAGGGAATGAGCCTGTCCGGGAGTGGCTGAAATCATTGTCCCGTGATGATCGCCGGACGGTGGGTGAAGACATTAAGACGGTTGAGATTGGCTGGCCTATCGGTATGCCACTGGTAAGAAAAATGGATGCGAAGCTTTGGGAGGTTCGTATCCATCTATCGGATGCCCGTATTGCCAGAGTGCTCTTCACAGTAGCCGGTGCTGACATGGTGTTACTGCACGGCTTTATCAAAAAGTCGGATAAAACCCCGGCAAACGATCTTAAGCTCGCAAAAACACGCCGTGATGACGTGCTAAGGGAACAAAAAGGAGGCAAGTGATGAGTAATCCCCATATTGGCAGTAGTTTCGACGACTTCCTGGAAGAAGAGGGCTTGCTGCCCGAATGCCAGGCAGAGGCTATAAAGCGAGTCCTGGCCTGGCAAATCAGCGAGTACCTGGAAACAGAGAAGGTCAACAAATCAACCTTTGCCCGCCGCCTGGGCACCAGCCGTTCACAACTGGATCGTCTTCTTGATCCCAACAGCACCAGCCTGAACCTGAAAACACTGGCGAATGCCGCTCTGGTGATGGGGAGAAAGCTGGAGTTGAGGATTGTTTGATTTGCCCGGTTCTTAGCCAGGTTGGCGGTAGATGCTTTAACGGGCTTGTTTTCCGATAAGGTCTGCAAGAGTCGCTTTGCCTGTTGGGTTACCAGATAAAGCCACTCAGCTGATTTTCTTGCACAAAATGACCCAAAATAAATTTCGGTTTTCATATTTGACTCTCCAGCTCACTCAGGGCAATCGTTCGAGTAAATCAGGTAGTTATTTCAAGCTGTAGAGAGTGTCGGTCAATAAACTGTACGTTTTTTCAAGTCTCGACAATGCTTCCTAATATTAAGCCTACCAAGCAGTTTGACTGAATTTAGAGTGTTTCAATATTTGAGATATCCTCTAATAAGATCGTCCTTCTGTCTTCTTCCGAAATACTAGAAGCAGACCCTCTTCGTTCTCCTAATCTATCATTTTGATTTTTAATTATTTGATCAACTATATTCCTGACAGCTCTCGTGTTTCCAAATTTCCTACCTTTTTCATAGCGCTGCTTTTTCAATAGCTCTGCAATGGAACCCTTAATGTCATGGCTTGCCAGCTCTTTATTCTTTTTAAAAATCATATTTTGAAAAATCTGCATAAGGGTTTTTATTGATGGATCTTCAAGCTCCAGTCTCACAGGGAAACGACTATCTAAGCCTGGGTTTTGATTCATGAAATCGCGCATCTCTTTAGAATAACCCGCAACGATAACAAGAAATCTTCCCCTTTGATTTTCAAGCTCTGGAAGTAGTGTGTTAATCACTATTGATCCATATTCATAACCTTGGTCTTTAGAGGCCAAATTATAAGCTTCATCAATAAATAGAACCCCTCCTTTTGCTTCTTTTATTGCCGCATTTGTTCGATCTTCTGTTTGACCCATATACTTTGCTACGAGGTCTTGACGTAGTTTTTCAACTACGTCAGGTTTATCCAGTATTCCAAGATCATAATATATTTGTGCAAGAGTTCTTGCCATTACTGTTTTTCCGGTACCTGGATTACCCAATAACGCTATATGGAATATTGGAACGGAATGACTCACTAGTAAAGAATTAATTGTACGCGGAACCTCTTTTTTCAAATTTTCAAGACCAACCATATTATGCAAATCTCTATATCCTTTGATAGCGTATATTTCATAAATTTTATCGGGAAGATCAGAACGTTCTATTAACTCGTCAACAGGTGGCTTTTTTCTTCATTTTTATTATCAAAAAGATGTAGAGAAAAAGAATAGTTTCCTCCATATAACTTTTTCCTTATTAATGAATTTTTAAGAGGCTCTTTTAAAGTTCTCAGCTCTTTCGCACTAAGCTTCTTAAACAGATTATGGGTTGCAGTTGTGTAGCTACCATATTCTCTCGCGAAAGGATCAGCTCCTTTTTCAAGAGCTTCTACAATACGATCAATGTTTGGTCTACTCTCACTTGCTTCATCTAGGAGAGTTTGTGAGGGAGTTTGTGGCTTTTTATCCTTTTTAGGCCTCACAATGTCACCCTCTTTAGGCCCCAAAACGTAACCCTCCAGCCATCTAAGAAGAGGTGCATAAATTTCATGTACTGCCTCAATAGCCTTTTCTTGCTTACCTGTTAGAGGGTGATCGTCCTCAAATTCAGCAAAAAATTCAGTTATTGGTTTATAACCCTCATCTACATGCTCCATTCTATCTGACCTATAGTTCGAGTGATAATATTCCTTAATGTATGTATAAAAGCCTTCACTAAAATAAATATGCAGAAATGATTTAGGTACTGCATATAGCCAGAGGAAAAACTTGTTTCGCGTGTAGTAATAGAAGACTACATCCTTATATGCAGTGGTCGTCATAGTACTTAGCTCAGCACCAAATTCTCTTTTTATTTCCTCGCACTTTTCTTCAAGGCTTATTCCATTAAAAAAACTATCTAATTTTTGTGCGATTTCTTTTAAGGTCGTTGATGTCAAAATCCAATATTCTGGCAATAGCAGACAAAGGCTCTTCAGTAGTTTTAAATGATTCCATTAATGCTTTATCTACTTTTGTTCTAAAAAAAGAATCATTATATATTCTGCTACGCAAAAACCTTGAATATATTTTCCCTTTACAGGTTTCTTTTCCACCAAGTTGTTCAATAATAGCTGAATTTAAAGCATCTATATTTGAGGTGATTATTGTATCAGCTTGAGTGAAAACAAGCTTTGGAGGCTTTGAATTGTCTGCATAGTACTTTGTGATTTTTTCCTCAAATTTAACCCTTGCATTTATTTTAGCTTTGTATTCAGTCTTTAAGCCTTGTACTTCACTGTCCTTTTCTATTTTAATCAATGCGTCAAGCTTATTTCTTACGAAAATTATTTTCCCTAAAAAACCTTGTTTTTCAGCTGGTCCAATAGTCCATAGTTAGACTCACTTGAAAGATCTTGCTGCATCACAAAAACAATGACGTCTGGGTTACCGATAAAATTAGCATTTCGAATAACAAACTCAGAGGTAGGGTTGTCTTCGTGCCCAGTTCCAATTAATGACCGGAACCTTACTTGTGATACGGTCACAACAGGATCCTCCTCGAGTGTAGGGGCGTCCTGAATATTCTGTAACTTTTCGTATCCCAAGATTGCATTTATCAGGGATGTCTTGCCTGTACTGAAAGGCCCCAAAAAGAGAATGTCGACCGTTTCATTTCCTTGGTCTTGGGCAGTGTCTTTTTGACGATCGTTATTCACAGAGCCATCTCCTTTATCGGCTTGCCCGCTTTGCCCACCCTCTTCTTCAGAACTGAAGCCCGTTTTATTAACTCTATCTTGCCTTCCTGAACTCCCTGCATCACTGCTCTGCTGCCCTGTAGAAGAGGGTGTATTCCCCCTTTTCTGAATCGATCCCTGCCCATTCATCCCTTGATGTAACAATTTGCTGATTTCACCCCCATCATAAATAACACCAATATCCGGAACTGAGTCATGAATTTGTTCTTTCCGGGTCAGGCTTTCCAGCCAGTCCAGCTCAAATTGCAAATTAAATTCACTGTCATTCTGTTCCAGTACAGAGGCCAGTTGCTTCTCAACAGCCTCAAGAAATTCCTTCTCACTGGCTGTATCGCTTCCATCAAAGTGCGTCTGCACATCCAGTAGCAAATCAACCAATTGTTCCCGCCCATTCAGTTTTGATGTCAGCCAGTTCAGCAACGCTGGGGCACTGGTCATATATTCCGCCAGCTCTGAACATTCGTCACGACGGACAGGAATACTGACGGGTTTGTGGCCATCAGTACGCAGTATGATATTGATCTCTTCGCTATACCCAAGCTGATCTAACAAATCGTAATAAAGCCGGGTTCCGGGAATAAAATCCCTCAGTCCTTCAGGCAGTCTCAGGGCGGGAAGTACCATTAGACTGTATGCGTCACTGGTCTGGAAAGGAATCCAGGGCGGTCGTTTTTTGTGCTGCTGATCGTCATCAAAGCTGAAACCGCCTCCACCTTCGGTAAGAATGGTGCCTTCTGAGGGTAAAAAGGAAGGTGGTAGCCCTCCACCATTATTAGTAGAAGTGTTTTGTCGTATGTATTCGGGTTTACCTTCAACAGCCAGGAAAGGTTTCTCTGAATGCAGCAGGTCAAGGAAATGGTATGGGTAGATACTGTTATCAACGGTGCATGTTTTTGGGTGCAGGATTTCCAGTGTCGTTTCTGGCTCCGTTATGGTGAGTTGGTAAGAGTAAGTCTGCTTTCCATCTTCTGCGAGGGTAATAAAGGCGGGTGTCTCGCTTGCCACTCGGTCAGCACAAATCACAAAATTCTGGTATGGCTGGGAGGTCAATCGAACCCATTTCTTGTCAGTCCGCAAGGATTCCTGCTGTTTGCGTTTAGGCGTTGACCAGAATCGTGTTTTAAGATTTCCCTGTTCGCTGATGAGTTGGGGAGGTTGCCATTCCGGGTATCCCTGGTTTGCCTCTGACTTAATAGCGGTCAGGCTGAGTGCGATTGCGAGGATAACTATCGGAACTGGAGGGCTCATTGCGGGTACCCATCGAAGAGGAATTAAGTAGAGGCCCCCATCAGCAGGAACAGGGTGCTCCTGATTATTTGTTGGTCTTTTGTGTGGTTTATCGCTGCTTTAACGGATCACTTAGGTATGGGTTTAAGCTCGTCTGATCCTTCAAGAGCTTAACAGTGCTTAGTTTTCGTTACCGTGAATCTTTGTCGTGACAGACCAGTAGTGAATTTAGCCAACTATGTACAGACAGGCAACCGAAACGCTCTGCACTTGCGCGGCCTTTTTGCCTTATATCCCCGCCCGTGTCAGGGTATCGCAAAACCCTGGCTCCCACGCTTTTAGGCCCTGTGGATCCCAGCGTGGAAATGGGCATAAGCCGCTACTAAAAATCTAACATAATCTGTAATTATGTAGACTTATCTACGCCGT
>NZ_JAHHPQ010000512.1:0-1745 GCF_024606245.1 Endozoicomonas sp. SESOKO2 | reverse complement strand
TGCAAGATCAGCCCAAAGACATTCCCTTTAGCTGTAAAATTCTCAAAAGTATATCGTAGGACTAACAATAATTTTTCTGCTGAAAGAATTATACGTTTTTATGAAGTTCATGAGACTCTTAAAGTAGATATTGCCAGAGAACTCTTTAGAATGAGATCCTTTTATAAAGTTGTACGACTGTTCTCTAAAGAAAGATATGATGAAATTCAGCATAAATACGGCATGCCAATAGTTGAATTGATAGGTGATTCATATCACGCACTTAGAAATTTTGATCGAGCTTTGGGGTATTATGAGTACATTATAAATACGCATAAAGCGGCTAAATCATCAATAATAAAATCTGCTGAATGCTATTATCATTGCGGCAATTTTGAAAAAAGCTTATTCAGATTGAAGCAATATACAATACGTAACGGTTTCAACCCAAGAAGCAACATGTTATATAGCAATTTAGTTGACAACCGGGCAAAAAAACAATATGAGAAAAAACTATTTCTAGAAAAAAAGTATGGCCTTAAAATCAACTACAAACTAGAAATCATTTAAAATGGACTCATTTTCAATAAACCCTAAAGTTGTTGAAGAAAACATCAGTCGTATTGAACAAGAGTTTAACGTAAAAAACATAAGATTTAACAACTGGCATGTCTGGAACGCTGTAAAGTGCTTATTAGCAGGCCTTCACCTGTGGTCTTTTGATAGTGCCGGGCTATTGGCTTCTGCCAATAGAAAAACTTACTCAGTTTTTAATAGAGATACCTCGTTCCGTCAAAACAAACTTTTCGCAAAAGAGGTTGGAGATAATTTGCTATTGGCGAAAGAAAAGCATTGCCTTAATAATAAGTATGACATTGTTTTTCTTGAAGCTCTTGACTCATTAATTTTGAACGAGAACGGTTCTTCAGAAAATAGAATTTTTCAGCCTATTCAAGATGAAATGTCAGAGTTTTCACAGTTGAGCATTCTTCCATTTGATAACAGCTTTAGAAAAATCAAATTTGAAAGAGATGTACTGTACTACAAGAAACCGATTGATAAATTTATACCCAATAATTTTAAAGAACGTAATATAAGAGGACTGAAAGAACTCTTCTTCTTCATTCGAAAGAACAAATTATTATGCCCATTCAGTTATGATTATGTTGACAGATGGATTAAATCTATCTTTATAAGATCAGATAATTTCATAGATATTTTATCTAACATCTCACCCAAGCTTCTCATGTTAACCAGCTTTTACTCTTCTGAACGCCTGGCTGCGGTTATTGCCTGCAAACAGCTGGGAATAAAAACGGCAGAAGTACAACATGGGATTCTGGGGCCAAACTTTCATAACTTGAAACAATTTGATCATCAAAAGGATATCTTGCCAGATAGTTTTTGGGTCTGGGGTGAGACTTCAAGAAAATACATAAAGCCAGTAAAAGACGATTTAGCACCAGAAGTGCTGGTGGGAGGGAAGTTAGACTTATTTTCCTATAAGAATGGAAGCAATAGAGAAGGTAAAAAGATCAAGAATATTGTATTTATTGAGCAATATACTCACAACCATACAAAATCAATGATAACCAAGGCGGTTAACACGATAATTGACAATAATCTTCAGGATAAATTTCAGATCTCTTTGAGACTGCATCCTCGAAGTCATCATTTGATAGAAAAATATAAAGACCATTTTTCTAGTTATACTTTTTTTGATATACAAGAAACCACCTCAAAAAATATATACGAACTCTTAAATC
>NZ_JAHHPQ010000511.1:0-39887 GCF_024606245.1 Endozoicomonas sp. SESOKO2 | reverse complement strand
TTTTTAGGGTATATCAGATGGGGTATTTATTGAAACACAGTTTTATTTGATAAAAATAATTCAAATAAATCAATGAGTTAAAGCTTTTTCAATATTCTGCCAGAAATTGCTTACATTTAGAGTAATGACTGCAAACAATCATGAGCCAGAAAAACAGCTTTAGCTCACTATCATCAGGCTAAAAGCCCGGCTCCGTGGTGTTTCCAATAATAAATAAACGCTTAAGGATAACCGGCATGAAAGCAATACAAGCCCTGATTTTGCTACTGCTAACGGCTTGCCTCAATCTTCCCGTTCAGGCAGAAAAGATTTTCAAGTGGGTGGATGAAAGCGGCACCGTTCATTACTCTTCCAGACCACCACTCGTCAACGTTGATACAGAAGTCATTTCAACGCTGGACGAGCAAGAAAAAGAGCCTGAAGAACCGCACCCTCCCGTTGACTCTGAGCCTGAGTCCATCCCTGAGAATCCACCCCAATCCGTTCACCCCCCGGAAGTTCTGGCGTACTGTAAGACACTTTCGGCCAATCTTGAGACACTCAACAGCGATGACCAGGTACGTGTGAACAAAGCCGACGGCAGCTTTGAAATACTGAACGAAAAAGGCCGGGAAAGGGAGAAGGAGAGAATTCGTCAGCAAATGAAGCAACACTGCTTCTGAACCGTTGCCAGATGACCACCGGACAGGCTTTACTGCCCGGCTTCATTCATTAACTCTAACGTTTTTTACCGGCATTAATCTTTTTATACATACGGTAGGAAAAACACGCCAGTGCGCCGGTAACGCCAATAAACACCATATGATCAGGCTCCGTCATAAAGTGCATCAGCATGGAGAAAACGCTACCCTCAGAATGGTCTCCGGGGTGGGCAGACACCTGAGAAGAGGCCAGGACAGTGGCAAAGGTTGCAGAAACGGCGCTCAGATTTTTCATTATCGTACTACTCCTGTCTATTTTTATAACCGAAAACGGTGAACTGTGAGAGATTATACGCTCACGGCAGCAGGTT
The DNA here is from genome assembly GCF_024606245.1 of Endozoicomonas sp. SESOKO2. Classification (NCBI taxonomy): domain Bacteria; kingdom Pseudomonadati; phylum Pseudomonadota; class Gammaproteobacteria; order Oceanospirillales; family Endozoicomonadaceae; genus Endozoicomonas; species Endozoicomonas sp. SESOKO2. The sequence goes on along the minus strand of NZ_JAHHPQ010000511.1, from coordinate 38,875 downwards.
CATGATCCTGTCTTTCAGGCATTTTCGCTTCCAGCATGCCTTTGTCAACAATAAAGTCGATCACTTCACGAACACCCTGCTCCGCTTTCAGGTTGGTGAACAGGAAAGGGCGATCCCCGCGCATCTTTTTCGCATCTCTGTCCATCACTTCCAGAGAGGCTCCAACGATAGGTGCAAGATCGGTTTTATTGATGATCAACAAATCAGAGCGGGTGATACCCGGTCCACCCTTGCGAGGAATCTTGTCTCCGGCGGAAACATCGATGACATAAAGTGTCAGATCTGACAGCTCAGGGCTGAAGGTTGCACTAAGGTTATCACCACCAGACTCCACCAGAACCATTTCCAGGCCTGGATGTCTCTGGCAAAGCTCATCAACTGCTGCCAGATTCATAGACGCATCTTCACGAATCGCCGTATGGGGACAGCCACCGGTTTCAACACCAATGATACGATCTTCATCCAGCGCTTCATTGCGAATCAGAAACTGTGCGTCTTCTTTCGTATAAATATCATTGGTCACCACTGCCAGGTTGTAGTGCTGCCGCATGGAAGCACAAAGTTTGGTGAGCAGTGCTGTTTTACCGGACCCTACCGGACCACCGACACCCACCCGAAGGGTCTGAGGCTGCTTGCTTGTCATATTGCTTCTTCCTAAGATCTGAACAATCTTGAATACTGGTGCTCGTGCCAGCTGCTGGCCATGGCGTAATGCACCAGATTATTACCCAATTTGTGATCATGAATCGTTTTAGCGCTCTCGATCACAGTGCCAATTTCACTGGCCAGATGTTGCAAAATTTTCTGGGCATCGGTCTGCCCCAAAGGCACCGCCTTGGTAGCCGCTGTCACCTGGTTTTCGCACCATGACCACAACAGTCCGATAGCGGCAGTATCTTTCTTCATGCCGTGGCATAAACTGGATAATGCAAACATAGCTGCTTGAGTGGGCATCTCCAGCCAGTCCGCCCTGGACTCTTCAGGGAATAAAGACGTCAGCCAGATTTTGAATGCCTTGCCTACCTGACAGTCTTCATCATAAAGTTCGCGAGTTTCCCGAAAGGCGAGCAATTGACGATTCCAGTGCTCAACTGAAGGCCTGTCATCAGACTGAAAAGCGTCGTATAGTCGGAAGAACACCGGAACATCCAGACGGCCCATTCCCTCCGTTAGTAGCTGGGAGATCCAATGGCAGGTGGACTCACGATCAAAACACCATTGTCGCTCAATCGCTGTTTCCAAACCCTGAGAATAAGCGAAGGCTCCAACAGGCAGGGCTGGACTGGACAGATGCAAAAGCCCAAGTAATGCCTCAGTGTTCATGGCTTTCCATCCGCTCATAGCTTTCCACCCGCTCATGGCTGTGCTCACCATGGTGATGATGACCATGACCTTTGGCATAAGCACCGTTTTCGGGCTCAAAAGGAGCCTCTGTGTGGTCTACAGTCAGCCCGAGTAACATCACCATTTCATCCAGAACGTGATCTTTCTGGAATCGAAGCCAGTTATTGCCCACCTGCAAGGGGACATGACGATTACCGAGGTGATAGCATGCTCTGGCAAACGTCACGGCATCCTCACAGTAGGCTGTTGTGACTTCTTCATCACTGGCGCGCACCAACACGACTTCACCAGTGTCTGCCTGAAGCAGAGTGCCGCCTCTTAAAACATCGCCCCGCTCAATGAATATTCCTGCTTCTCTCCCGCTCAGGGTGGTCGCTTTCAAACGACCTCTCTTGCGCTCATCAAATGGCAGCAATAGCTCGTCATTGTGCTGAACATCAGTTTCCTGCAAGCGCCTGGTTAACTTCAGCATTTCTTATTTTCCTTTGTCTTGATTTGTTTTGAGCCATTGACAGTAAAAGTCTTTGCGCTCGAAAAAGGCTCACAAAAAAAGCTCTTAAAGATATTCCTAAAAAAGAAAGTAGCGCTGAGCCAGAGGAACGACTTTGGCTGGTTCACATACCAGCAGCTCGCCATCGGCACGCACTTCGTACGTCTCCGGATTAACCTCCATATGGGGCTGCCAAGTGTTCAACAGCATATCTTTCTTGCGAATAGTTCGGGTATTTTTTACCGCAGACAGGATTTTATTTAACCCAAGTTTACTACCAATGTCGTTTTCAAAGGCGGCCTGTGAAACGAAAGAAAGTGAGGTAGCAGAAACGGTTTTACCCAGCGCTCCAAACATGGGGCGATAGTGGACCGGCTGCGGTGTCGGGATGGATGCATTGGGATCGCCCATGGGTGCCATAGCAATTGCGCCCCCCTTCAATACCAGAGATGGCTTGGTACCAAAAAATGCCGGTTTCCACAGCACCAGGTCAGCCAACTTACCCGGCTCGATAGAACCCACTTCATGGGAGATACCGTGGGTTATGGCCGGATTCATTGTGTATTTCGCCACATAACGACGTGCCCTGAAGTTATCCACACCCGCCGAACAGTCTTCAGGTAACAATCCCCGTTGTACTTTCATTTTGTGAGCCGTCTGCCAGGTACGACAAACCACCTCACCAACCCGGCCCATAGCCTGAGAGTCTGAAGCGATCATCGAAAAAGCGCCGAGATCATGCAGAATATCTTCTGCTGCAATGGTTTCGCGGCGAATACGGGAATCGGCAAAGGCCACATCTTCAGGAATGTTCGGATCGAGATGGTGACAAACCATCAGCATATCCAGATGTTCATCAACCGTGTTGATGGTGTATGGACGAGTAGGGTTTGTAGACGACGGTAGAACAAAGTCTTCACCACAGGCCTTGATAATATCGGGAGCATGTCCACCACCGGCACCTTCGGTATGGTAGGTGTGGATAACTCTTCCCTTGAATGCGGCAATAGTATCTTCAACAAAGCCCGATTCATTCAAGGTATCGGTGTGAATAGCGACTTGAATGTCGTACTTCTCTGCAACGCCCAGGCAACAATCGATAGAAGCGGGAGTGGTTCCCCAGTCTTCGTGAAGCTTGAGCCCCATGGCTCCCGCCAGAACCTGTTCTTCCAGTGCTGCGGGGATGCTGGCGTTGCCTTTGCCAAGAAAACCAATATTCATGGGCAGACTATCCACAGCCTGTAACATGGAAGTCATATGCCACTCACCGGGTGTACAGGTCGTTGCATTGGTTCCTGTGGCAGGCCCGGTGCCACCACCCAGCATGGTGGTCACTCCGGAAGCCAGAGCTTCTTCTATTTGCTGGGGACAGATGAAGTGGATGTGGGCATCAACCCCCCCCCCGCAGTGACAATCTGACCTTCGCCGGCAATCACTTCGGTGCCAGGACCGATGATAATGTCGACTCCGGCTTGCACGTCGGGGTTGCCAGCCTTGCCTATCTTTTCTATCCGGCCATTTTTAATGCCAATATCCGCTTTGACGATGCCCCAGTGATCCAGAATCAGTGCGTTAGTGATGACCGTATCCACCACATCAACTCCTGTTCTCTGACTCTGGCCCATACCGTCACGAATCACCTTGCCACCACCAAACTTCACTTCGTCGCCATAGACGGTAAAATCTTTCTCCGGACTGATGAACAGATCAGTATCACCAAGACGTACTCTGTCTCCTATTGTCGGACCAAACATGTCCACATAGGTTTGACGTTCCATTCTGGCCATTATTTTTCTCCCTGCTCCAGCTCACCCATGACATCACCACGGAAACCATAGATCTTGCCTTCCCCGGCGAAACGAACCAGCTCAACCTGTCGATCCTGACCAGGCTCAAAACGAACAGCGGTGCCTGCCGGGATATTCAGCCGGAAACCCAATGTCGGCTGCCGATCAAAAGCCAGTGCCGGGTTTACCTCGTAGAAATGGTAATGAGAGCCAACCTGAACCGGCCTGTCACCCGTATTGGCGACGGTCACAACACAAGTTTTCCGCCCTTCATTGATTTCGATCGCCTCTTCGGAGGCAATGACCTCTCCTGGAATCATAAAAGCTCCTGCATCAGGCAATGGGATTGTGAACGGTCACCAGCTTGGTGCCATCTGGGAAAGTGGCCTCTACCTGAACTTCATGAATCATCTCCGGAATGCCTTCCATGACGTTGTCCCGGGTCAGGATTTCACGCCCTTCATTCATTAACTGAGCGACGGTCTTGCCGTCTCTGGCCCCCTCCATTATGTGCATGGAAATCAGGGCAATGGATTCCGGGTAATTCAGCTTCACTCCCCTGCCAAGGCGACGTTCAGCAACCAATGCTGCGGTGTATAACAGCAATTTGTCTTTTTCTCTGGGGGTCAGCTCCATGAGAGCCCTCCAATTTATTCTTGTTGTCTTTTAACAAGCCATAGGCAACTAATATGCTACAGGCATCAACGATCAGGTATTCCAGATTCTGGGCTTACAACCTTGCCGGCCATTCAATAAGCAACGGAGATCATTCCAAAGCCAGGCAAACAAAGTCCTGGCCTGTTCTGGTGAGCTGCCCAGATAACGGGCAATAAAAACCCCGTTTCGCCAGGTAACGGCCACACACTTCGAAGCCCCAAGGGCTTCCAGCCTTTCATGCAGATGATCACATCCGGGGTCTTGCTGAAGGGTCATAAGAAGTGTGCCGAAAACGTGCTGGCCATTCAGACCAAGAAGCGACTGAGTAAGAGGTGATCCCGCAACCAGTTCCAGTCTTTCTCGATAAAGCGGCTGGTCATTGCGAGCGAGCTGAAGGTTCTGGATTACCTTACCTTGCCTGAACGCTTCGCCACTGGCTTTCCGACCCAGACAAAGAATGTCCCAGCCTGCGTAGCAACCATTGCCGGTCAGCTCAACAGAAGTATTCAACTCCGCTTCTGCACCATTAAAAACAATGGTTTCCTGAGGCAACCATTCCAGACAGGCATCCTCCTGAACGACCATGGACGTCAGCTGTTTCTGAAGGCGGCCATTACCATTGTAGTAGACTTTCCCGGCAGCAGGTGTGGTAACCAATCCAGACGCACCAGAGTGAGCTTTAAAACTCTGAATCAGCTCATCACCGGCAACCAGTCCCCCGGGGGGATGAAGAATATAAAGATGGAGCAGGTCTTTACCCTCTGGCCAAAAGGGACGCTGAATTCGCAAAGGTCCATAATGACGCGTACGGCCCATGCGGGTATAGCCATCCTGATATTTCAGTTCAACAGCAATACCAGCACGCCAGCCCCTGTCACCGGGCGCAACGTTATCCTGGTCAGAATCAATCTCCAGGTTAGATCGCGGGTTAGATCGCGGGTTAGAAAGTAGATTAAGTGCCAGCCCCATACTTCATCCCTTCGTGTTAAAGGTCATCTCTGGCGTGCAAAAGATGTTCCATTTTATTTTTATGCAGCTGCTGACATTCTTGACCATAAAGTCAGCTTTATTCGCACCAAAAGAACGCATAAGCACCGCATTGGTGAGCAGAGATATTCTGAAATAAGGCACGTGCTGTCAAGACGATATAAAGAGATTCACCTTATCTCAGGTGCTAATAGTAAAAGCCTTTCTACATGAACGACAACGACTGTCAATATTGGCATACACATTGCTGTCTCACTGTCGCACATAAGGATAAAAAAAGGATGAATAAGAACTATGAAAAGCTCCCTCAAAAAACTTTCGAGAGGCCTGATTGTAGCGTCTGCCGCAACTGCCGCCCTGTCATTTTCGGTCATATCCCAGGCTGCAGATACCATCAAGGTGGGTGTTTTACATTCTCTTTCTGGCACTATGGCAATCAGTGAAACCACATTGAAAGACACTGTTTTAATGATGGTGGACGAGCAGAATAAGAAAGGTGGGTTGCTGGGCAAGAAGCTCGAAGCAGTCGTTGTTGATCCTGCCTCTGACTGGCCACTGTTTGCAGAAAAAGCCCGCGAACTGTTGGCAAAAGAAAAAGTAGACGTCATTTTTGGTGGCTGGACTTCAGTCTCCAGAAAGTCAGTTCTGCCTGTGGTTGAAGAGTTGAACGGCCTGATGTTCTACCCGGTTCAGTATGAGGGACAAGAGTCATCCAAAAACGTTTTCTACACCGGTGCAGCGCCAAACCAGCAGGCTATTCCTGCAGTTGATTATCTGATGAGTTCTGAAGGTGGCAACGTCAAACGTTTTGTACTGGCCGGTACTGACTATGTCTACCCAAGAACCACCAACAAGATTCTGGACTCCTATCTGAAGAGCAAGGGTGTCAAAGAGTCAGATATCATGATCAATTACACGCCTTTCGGTCACTCTGACTGGCAGACCATTGTTTCTGATATCAAGAAGTTTGGTAATGCCGGTAAAAAGACGGCGGTTATATCCACGATCAATGGTGACGCCAACGTACCTTTCTACAAAGAACTGGCTAACCAGGGTATAGCTGCTGAAGACATTCCGGTGATTGCCTTCTCTGTCGGTGAAGAAGAACTGTCAGGAATAGATACCGCACCTCTGGTAGGCCACCTGGCAGCCTGGAACTACTTCATGAGTGCCGAGAGTGATATCAACGATGAGTTTATCGAAACCTGGCAGACCTTTACCAAGAATGAAGAGCGCGTAGCCAATGATCCAATGGAAGCCACTTATATTGGCTTCAACATGTGGGCAAAAGCCGTTGAGAAAGCCGGAACCACTGATGTCAATGGCGTTCGTTCAGCCATGTATGGCATCACTGTTCCCAACCTGACCGGTGGTATCGCTGTAATGAACACCAACCATCACCTGACCAAACCGGTATTGATTGGCGAAATTCAGGACGATGGCCAGTTCGAAATCGTCTGGGAAACCAAGGGTGGTGTCATTGGTGATGCCTGGACTCAATATCTGCCCGAAAGCTCAAAGATCGTTGCTGACTGGTCAGCCCCAATCAAATGCGGCAACTACAACCTGGAATCAGGCGTCTGCTCCGGTCAGAACTACTGATTGATTAGTCGTTTTTTTTGAAGCCACATGGCATGAGAAGTTAACTCTTTCATGCCGTTCCCAAAGCCTGCCTGAAGCAAGGCAGACAACCAAATACTTATTAACTGGAAATTCTATGATCTGGAGACTCTGGCAAATATTGCCGTTAGTATGCCTCTGTCTTCTTTTTGTCTTTGTCTCATCAGCACAGGCTCTGACCGACAGTCACACCAACAGTCGTGAAGAGCTGGCCAGACAATTGAGTGAAAAGTCATGGGACAAACTGGAGGCCACCATCACCGAACTCTCTGCCAAGGGTGATGATGAAAGCCAGAAGCTTTTAACCCTGTGGTTGTCTGGCCAACTGTTTATTGAAAAGAGCACAGATCGCCTGGTCATAGGCAACAGATCAGGCCGTATGTATCTCATTGCAGACCCGATCACAGATGAAGCATTGGGTGAAGTCAAAAAACGCAGCCTGAAAAAAATCAAAATCAATAACCGGCTGAGAAACGCCATCAGAACCGCATTGGCAATCTGGGATCTCAAGTCTGAAGACCCGGACAAGCGCCTCCAGGCAGTGAAAGAAACCTCCAGGAACATTCAGGCTGAGACGTTAGCCATTCTGAAGGCGATGCTGAAGACAGAATCCGATGAGGATGTTCATTCGGCTCTGACAACAGCGGTTGCCTTGTATCATATCCAACACGGCAATGATGAACTGAAGCTTCAAAGCCTTGAAATTCTGTCTGAGTCTGATGATCCGATTGTTCGTTCAGCACTGGAGTCAATTAAAACAGAGACTAAAAACAAGGAAATTCTTCTGGGCATAGACTCTGCTCTGGCCGACATGGATCGAAGACAAGACTACTATTCCGCAATAGAAAGTGTTTTTTTTGGCTTGAGTCTGGGTTCAGTATTACTTCTGGCTGCCATTGGGCTGGCGATCACTTTTGGCGTTATGGGCGTTATCAACATGGCTCATGGCGAAATGATGATGCTTGGCGCTTATACGACTTTCATCATTCAATCTGCCTTTCCATCATTAATGGAGCAATCTTTGTTTATTGCCATTCCTGCCGCCTTTGTTGTCGCTGGTACGGTTGGCATTTTGATTGAGCGACTCGTCATACGTCACCTTTATGGTCGCCCACTGGAAACGCTTCTGGCTACTTTTGGTATCAGTCTGATACTTCAACAGGCCGTTAGAACCATTTTTTCTCCCCTGAATCAGGCAGTATCAACACCGGAATGGTTGAGCGGCTCCTGGATCATCAATGATGCTTTATCTTTAACCTGGAACCGGGTCTACATCATTGGCTTCAGTCTGACCGTCTTTCTGACTCTGTTATTTATCATGCACTACACCCGATTTGGTTTGAATATGCGGGCAGTTACCCAAAATCGTGCCATGGCCAACTCTATGGGTATTCCCACCCACCGTGTTGATGCAATGACCTTTGGCCTTGGCTCCGGTATTGCCGGCGTTGCTGGTGTTGCTCTGTCTCAGCTGACCAATGTGGGTCCAAATCTTGGCCAGAACTACATCATCGACTCTTTCATGGTGGTGGTCTTTGGTGGCGTTGGCAACCTCTGGGGCACACTAGTGGCAGCAATGAGCCTGGGCGTAGTCAATAAGTTGCTGGAGCCCTGGGCAGGCGCAGTCATTGCCAAAATTCTGGTACTGATTTTCATTATTCTGTTTATTCAGAAAAGACCCAAAGGCCTGTTCGCCCTGAAAGGTCGTGCGGTGGAGGATTGATCCATGAGTTCTGTAAAATTATCCTCAACAACAAGGGGTAAAGGTCCTCTCAGTCGTTTTCTTCTGGACGATCCAGCGGGCAAATGGCTTTTGATTGCCGTTTTTGCCATCAGCATTATTGTCTCTGGACTCAATCTGCTGGCACCTGAAGGCTCTGCCCTGCACGTCAGCAGTTATACTGTCACACTGCTTGGAAAATACCTCTGTCTGGGCCTTCTGGCACTGGCTCTGGATCTGGTCTGGGGTTACTGCGGCATCCTCAGTCTGGGTCACGGGGCTTTCTTTGCCCTCGGCGGCTACGCCATGGGGATGTACCTGATGCGCCAGATTGGCGACCGTGGAGTCTATGGCAACCCTGAGCTGCCGGACTTCATGGTGTTTCTGAGTTGGCAGGAACTGCCATGGTACTGGCAGGGTTTTGATTCTTTCTTGTTTGCTATGCTGATGGTCGCTCTGGTTCCCGGCATTCTGGCTTTCCTGTTTGGTTGGCTGGCATTCCGTTCCCGGGTCACCGGCGTTTATCTATCCATCATTACTCAGGCACTGACGTATGCCCTGATGCTGTTGTTCTTTCAGAACGATTTCGGTTTCGGTGGCAACAATGGCCTGACCGACTTTAAAGATATTCTCGGCTTCAGCCTGAAAAGTGATACAACCCGCGTCGCTCTGTTGATGTGCTCAGCACTAGCCCTGGGGCTGGGCTATATGATTTGCCGATGGCTGGTGGATTCCCGATACGGAAGAGTATTGATAGCTGTCAGGGATGCCGAAAGCAGAACCCGCTTTATGGGTTATCGGGTTGAACACTTCAAGCTGGTGGCTTTTGTAGTTTCTGCTGTGTTGGCCGGCATCGCCGGTGCACTTTATGTGCCACAAGTAGGCATCATTAATCCGGGTGAGTTTTCTCCCATCAACTCCATTGAACTGGTGATTTGGGTGGCCGTTGGTGGCAGGGGAACACTCTACGGGGCAATCATCGGTGCACTGCTCGTTAATTATGCCAAAACATGGTTTACCGGAGCTATGCCCGATGCTTGGTTGTTTGCCCTGGGTGCCCTGTTTGTTGTTACGACACTCTGGCTACCCAAGGGCGTTGTTGGCTTATACGGCCAGGTTCGTGAGAAGTTTTTGAAACCATCTGCCCGGACTCAGGAGCAAGAGGTAGTCGATCATGGTTGATAAACATATACCTGATAACACGCTGCTGTACCTCGACAATGTGACAGTCAGCTTTGATGGCTTCAAAGCCTTGAACAACCTGTCTTTTTTAATCAACCAGTGCGAACTCAGGGCCATTATTGGTCCCAACGGTGCCGGTAAAAGCACCATGATGGACGTCATCACTGGTAAAACTCGACCAGATACCGGAGAGGTGCTTTTTAATCAAGGAAGCACAAGGCTGTCCGGGGGCTCTATCGATCTCACCCGGCAAGACGAAGCCGAAGTAGCCAACCTGGGAATTGGCCGAAAGTTTCAGAAGCCTTCTGTCATCGAAAGTCTGACAGTCTGGGAAAACCTGGAACTGGCTCTTAAAGGTCGTCGTTCACCTTTTGAATCCATCTTTAAAGCTCTTTCTAAAGAGGGCTTCAAAAAGATTGAGAAAACCCTCAGCAGAATCCGCCTTCAGGATCGCCGTGACTTCGCGGGGGCATCTCTCTCTCACGGTCAGAAGCAGTGGCTTGAGATAGGCATGTTATTGCTTCAGGACCCCGAGCTTTTGCTGGTCGATGAGCCCGCAGCCGGTATGACCGATGAAGAAACCTTCAGAACCGCTGATCTGCTGCGGGAACTGTCAGAAGAGCGAAGCGTTGTGGTAGTCGAACATGACATGGCCTTTATCAAAGCACTTGACTGTAAAGTGATGGTGCTTCATGAAGGCAGTGTACTGGCAGAAGGATCGCTGGACCATGTTCAGCAGAATCAAAAAGTCATCGACGTCTATCTGGGAAGATAGCCTCAGGCCAGATAGCAGCCCTGAGCTGGAGAATAATATGCTTGAAGTACAGAACATAGATGTTTTTTACGGTGCCAGTCAGGCACTGAAGTCTGTCTCCCTGAAAGTGGACAAAGGTCAGGTCACCAGTATTATGGGTCGTAACGGTGTGGGTAAAACGACATTGATGAATACTGTCGCCGGGCGTGTTTCAGTAATGTCGGGACAGATACTCTGGAAGGGTCAGTCCATCAATAATCTGACTTCACATCAACGAGCCCGACAGGGAATTGCTTATGTACCCCAGGGTCGACAGATTTTCCCGCTGCTCACGGTTCAGGAAAATCTGGAAACAGGATTTGCCTGTCTGCCGCGTTCGCAGCGTAAAGTGGATCGGGAAATTTATGATCTTTTTCCTGTATTGCTGGATATGAAACATCGTCGTGGAGGTGACCTCTCTGGCGGACAACAACAGCAACTGGCTATTGCCCGGGCACTGGTTACCCAACCTGAGTTGTTAATTCTCGATGAGCCAACCGAAGGCATTCAACCTTCCATCATCAAAGATATTCAATCCGTCGTTGGTATGCTCAGGGACAGGGGAGAAATGGCCATTCTGCTGGTAGAACAATACTTTGAATTTGCTCGGGATCTGGCCGATCGATATGCCGTAATGGATCGTGGTGAACTGGTACTGTCTGGGGCAGGCAGTGAGATGAATGAAGAAGAAGTCAGGCAATTGATGACCGTTTAAAACGGCGCGGATGAATACAGCCAGACATTCTGCCTGTATCCATCTGTTCTGCGATCATAATCAGTTCATCAACTGATCAAAACGCTCCACCAGCGAAAGCAGTTGAGTAGCTTCTATTTTCTCAACCATCAGGGCTTCTTCAGCATAAGGCTTGATGTTTGCACCTTTTGGCAGGTCAGCCCCCTGATCAAGAATGGCATGGACCCGGGGAATAAAAAGCCATTGCAGCCACTGAGTAAATTCCATGGCATCCATGCAGAAAGGTGTTGTACTGGCCAGCGCCTGAGCCGAAGGTGGCATAGCCTGCCAGCACTCCAGTCTTTTTAACTCTGCTTCCAGAGCTATCAATAACTCTCTAACTTCTGTGCTCATTGACTGTCTTTTACCCTGAAAACCCAAAACGTATTTTACTATGAAAATAGCCTGATATCCTCCTCACTCTGAAGAGGTGTCGCAAAGGCCTTCTAAAGACACGAATTTTTGTGCTGATTCGATAAGTCTGTTGAAGTTAAGGCAGATACTAAAACGTTTCTTCCTGCAGAATACTAAATTCACCTGATAAAGCGATAGACATCACAGCATTGGTTGCTTCCATGGGTAAGTGGTAAGAGTTATTAGATACTCTCATTAGTCCTGATATTGGTGTAGTCATCATTTCAGACTCAGATTGTTGATGTAAATGATGATAAAGAATAATGCTTTGTATTGATTCACGATTGACTCTGCCAGATCTTATTGGTATGTGTACATATCTCGCCGGGTCATTTCCAATACCAGACCCTTTTTCTAAAAAATTCTGATGCTGTATAAAGTATTGGTCACGATCATTTCTTATGATAAACATGCGGCAGCCTTGGCACAATTCGCTTGTATGCTGAACTTCAGCCATATATTCAATGACTCCTATTCCCGTTATTTTTAATCTTACTTCCTTTTCATCACTACTCTTAACTAAAAAATCACTAGGTGTTATTTTTTTTATTTCTGGATGGGCCATACAACAGTAAAGTATCGTAGCCAAAATAATTAACGCCGTTTTCAGGGTAAGCATTGATATTTACCTCGAAGAGTATCAATTATAAAGTAGCTGCCCCAAAAAGTTATTGTGTACTTTTATTAGCAAGTGGCTAGCCTTATGAAATCAAATATTTCTGGCAGCTTTTATGGAAATCCTCTACCGCTTATTATCATTAGTGAGCATGTGCATCGGGTTCAGACTCATGGGTTGCGTAAAAATTTGATTTGTTTCAGGTAAGTCGCGCTGGATTCAAGCAATAAGTGCAAGCAAACATCCTGTGTAAACTTCAAACGATATTCCCCAGCCAGCACCTCAGCCTTTTCAACCCTGCTTCCAGAGCTATCAATAACTCTCTGTACTTTATGCACGTCGTTTGTCTTGTAAAATGAAAATCCTTACCGCATTTTACTGTGAAAATTGTATAAAAAAAGCAAAATGCGCCCGACCCTGTTTAACCAAGTGAAGTCAGAAAACTCTTGATCTGTCGCATGAGGCCTGAGGCTGGCCCCAGACTCAGAGCTCTATCTGCCAGCTCACGGGCCTGGCCGTAATGCCCCTGTTTCTTCCTGAGTTGCGCCATCAGGTAATAAACCGATGGATCGGTTGGACTGATTCTCATTGCTCTGGACAGGGCACTTCCAGCACTATTCAGATCGTTGTCTGCCATGGCATTCCATGCCTGATCCAGCAGAGTACCAACAGCATCGGTTCGATCCGCATGAGATGAATCGGCATCTGAGATGGAGGGTGGCATATACGCCACCTGACCAATACTGGCACAACCTGTTAAGAGGACTGCAAAGAGCAGTGGTATTAATCTTTTCACTTTTGTCTCACTATGGGCATTCATTCAAACCATGATTTTATGGAATCAAACAGAGTTTTAGCGGGCTCAATCATGGTTCGACCACACCCCTGATACTCCTCAGGCTCTGAACCCGTGATATAAGGCACTTTTACCGCTCCCTCGCAGCTCTTGCCTGTTCTCACATTGCTTACCGGCTTAATCCAGACATACTCAATCTCTCTACTGTTCAAAGGCTGAACCGACTTAATTGGCACCTGTTGCATAAAACGCGTCCAGACTCTCAGGGCTCCGCTACTGCCAGTCAGGTTAGTTGGGCTGTTATCATCATTCCCCAACCAGGTCACTGTCATCAGATTTCCGGTAAAACCAGCAAACCAGCTGTCTCTCAGGTCATTGGTGGTGCCACTCTTTCCTGCTAACTGAATATCCTGACTGATACTCCAGTATGCACGACGCCCGGTACCTTCTCTCATTACCTGACCCATAGCATGTCGCAAAAGCTCTATTGGAGCAGAGTCGAATGCTCTCTCAATCGAGAGGCTGTAGCGCTTCAATGGATGACCACGGGCATCTACTACCGCATCAATTGCCCGCAATGGCATCCTGAAGCCTCCGCTGGCGATGGTTTGGTACATAGACGCAACATCCATAAGGGAAAGGGACGCTGCTCCCAACATGACAGAGGGATAGGGAGGCAGTTTTTTCTCAATCCCCAGACGCTCAATGGTATTCAGGACATTATTAAGACCCAGAGCCATCCCGGTCTGGATCGCCGCCTGATTGTAAGACTTGGCCAGCGCCTCTTGCAAAGGCACCATACCTCTGGATTTGCCATCATAATTGGCAGGCTCCCAAAGTCCTCCCTGACCGTCGCTTACCCGAATAGGATAATCCTTGACAGGTGTCGTTAAAGTATACCGCGCAGGTTGCTCCAGCGCTGTCAGATAGATCGCTGGCTTAAGCAATGATCCCACAGGACGTCGTGCATCCAGAGCCCGGTTAAAACCGATATAGCCCGGATTCTTGTCGCCGACTACCGCCAGAAGATCGCCTGTCTGGGCAGAGGTCACCACCATGGCTCCCTGCAAATCAGGGTTATTTTTATCTAGCTGATCTACAGTATCAGTCATACTTTTCTGGGCAAACCGCTGGATGACGGGGTCCATATTGGTGAAAATTCTCAGACCTTCCGAGGTAAGATCACCTTCATCATAATCTTCTCTGAGCTGCTTCTTTACCGTGTCAATGTAAGCAGGATAAGCACTGGTATTGAGCTGCTCCCGGGTCACGACGCCCAGAGGCAGTTTTTTGGATCGCTCTGCTTCAGAACGAGGCACAACGCCTTCATCTGCCATCACATCAAGCACCAAGTTTCTACGTGCCTTTGCTCTCTCAGGAAAACGTCTTGGGTCGTAATACGACGGACCTTTCACCAACCCCACCAGCAGAGCGACACGAGCAAGGCTCAACTCTTGGATAGGTTGGGCAAAATAGAAATGACTGGCCAGACCAAAACCATGGATGGCCCTTCGGCCATGCTGCCCCAGATACACTTCATTCAGATAGGTTTCCAGAATTTCTTCTTTGGAATAATGAAAGTCCAGCAGTACCGACATAATCGCTTCATTAAATTTGCGGGTCAGGGTTCGGTCATTGCTCAGATAAAAGTTTTTAACCAGTTGTTGAGTCAGGGTACTCCCGCCCTGTACGACCCCTCCGGCTCTCAGATTGACCAGAAATGCTCTGGCTATCGAGCTCGGTGAAACCCCCCAGTGATCATAAAAGTTCTTGTCTTCTATCGCTAACAAGGCTGTGGTCAAATACCTTGGTGCCTGAGATTCACGGATAAGAATTCGATCCTCAAAGGTTGAAGGATAGATACCTCCTATCAGTTGAGGGTCCAATCTAAGCAATGGAATATTTTCTGCGGCCTTACCTTTCAGACTGATAACTTCATTGCCAGAAAATACGACACTGGCATGGCGGGATGATTCAGCGCCATCCGGAAAATGAAAACCCCGGCTATAAATAGTGAAGTGATTCCCCGTGCGGGCAAAGGTACCAGGTCGTTTGACGCTTCTAACGGCCTGATAGCCCTGACGGCGAAGTTGGGCCTGAAGCTCATTAGGGTTAAGAAGCTGTCCTTCGTAGAGTTCCAGCGGACGAGCATAAACCTGGGCAGGAATCGCCCATTTCTTGCCTTCAAATTTTTGAGTGACAACAGCGTCCAGATAAACGGAGTAAGCAGCAAGTAAAATCAGACCGACTATTCCCAGTTTTACCAGAGTCGGGAACCAACGCCTGCCCCCACCTGCATTTCGGGCTTTTTTCTTGTGTCCCGGCGACCGTTTGCCCCGGGACGGTGTTTTTTTCTTTGTTACCATGGTGCGAGATTATACGCTATAGTTTTCCGCAATGGCCCTATGGTTTGCCGTGTTTTTACATCAGATTATTTTCTAACAGCGCAACCAACAAAAAGCATTACCCCCGCTTATGATGTTTTCCGCAATCCCTGCGTTTAAATCACCTTCAATTGAAAGCTTCTGCCTATACTCGATGACAATTCTGAACTTATTGAGTGACACAGCTATGCATCCGTTCCTAAAAGAAAATTGGCTGGACGCCATCAGCCCACCGGGCAAATCAGCTCTGGAACCTTTACTGGATTTGCCTGTGCAATCGACTGACTTTAATCGGAATTGCCAGAGTGAAAAACCATTTCTTGTGATTATGCAGGGACTGTCGGGTTCAGGAAAAACAACAGCAGGTCGGGAGCTGGTCAAGCACTTCAACTGCACCATGCTCAGAACGGATATCGAGCGCAAAAGATTATTTGGTCTCAAGCCGGACGCATCAAGCCATGAAGCCGGGCTGGATATTTACACACAGGATGCCACCCAAAAAACGTATTTGACTATTCAGAAAACAGCTCGCTTTCTGTTAAGCCAGAGTGTTTCTGTAGTCATTGATGGCGCTTCTCTGAAACTTCAGGAAAGAGCGCTTTGCTGCCAGCCTGCCATTGAACTTCAACTTCCCTTTTTTATTGTCAAATGTATGGCACCCGATGCCGTTCTTAAAAGCCGAATTACTGAACGTCAACTCAGCAACACTGACGCTTCTGAGGCGACTGTAGATCTGATCAGACAACAACATCAGTGGGAGGAATCGCTCTCGGATCAGGAAAAAAAGCACACTATAGTGCTAAATACAGCCGATGAGCGCTGGCTTGAAAAACTGTTAAAAGATCTAACAGCTCAATTGAATTGATCTACTTCTCCCTCTTCGGATGCTCATTGCTAGGCAGCCGTAAAGACTCGTCTATCATTAAACTCATTAAAAGAAATTTCATTCTGACTTTCAGAAATATCAAGCACACCCTCCAAGGACGCTTGGGACGATTTGGAAAACCGGTATGGCAACTGACCTGATCGAATTAAAAAATCTTGGTAAAACTTCAGTGCAGTGGCTTAACGCTGTGGGTATTCGCACACTCGAACAGCTTCATGAGGCAGGCGCCGTAGTAGCCTACTGCAAAGTCAGAGATAGAGGCTTTAAAGTATCCAAAGTACTGCTCTATGCTATTGAAGGCGCTTTAATCGGGGCTCATTGGAATGAACTGGACTGTGAGCACAAACAACGTCTGCTCAGTGAAGTGAAAAACTATCAGGGCTGAAACGCTCAGCCTTTCTTCTCTTCCTGACCACACACCGGACAATCCGGATCAGCAGCCAGCTGAAGGCTCTGCCATTCCATAGTAGCAGCATCGAACATCAACAGCCTGCCATTCAATGTCTTGCCTGCTCCTGTCAATAACTTGATTGCTTCCAATGCCTGCATGGTACCGATTGTTCCCACGACAGGTCCCAGAATACCTGATTCCGAACAGCTGAGCTCTTCAGCCACTTTTTCTGAGTAGAGACAACGATAGCAGGGGGCATTTTCCTGCCAGCGATCAAATACCGTTAACTGACCATTTAGACGGATTGCAGCACCCGTAACCAGAGGCACTCCCGCACGGACACTGCAACGATTCACCATGAAACGGCTGTCAAAGTTGTCAGTAGCGTCCAGAACCAGATCACTGTTCTCCAGCAGACTCAGTAGCTCCTGCTCTTTGAGCTTTCCTGGAATGGGGTCTACCTCAATGCCAGGATTCATGGCACTGATTCTTGCTGCCGCGGCATGGACTTTAAATTGTCCGATATCATCGGTAGAGAAGGCAATCTGTCTTTGCAGATTAGTAGTATCCACCACATCCGGGTCAATAAGGGTCAGCCTTCCGACTCCAGCTGCCGCGAGATACATCGCTGCCGGACAACCCAACCCCCCCATTCCAACCACCACAATGTGGGCGTTAAGCAGGCGCTCCTGCCCCTCAATATCGATCTGAGGCAAAAGTATTTGTCGGCTGTAGCGCAGCAGCTGATCGTCATTCATAGTGAGCATCATATTCACAGGAAAAGGGGGAGTGCAGTATACCGTCAGAAGGTGCAGCAACAAGATCAGCAAAAGAGTACAGAAAAGCCCTGACTGTGCAGGGCTTTTCATGAACTGTCAGTCTTGGCCCCGTATCAGGCCTCAGACTCTACGAATTCTGCGTAGGATTCAGCGTCCATCAGCTCGCTCAGCTGACCTTCATCGGTGATCTTGACCTTGAAGAACCAACCTTCATCGTAAGGTGCACCGTTCACTGTTTCAGGCGCTTCTTCCAGTGCTTCGTTAATGGCAACGACTTCACCAGAGATAGGTGCATAAAGGTCAGAAGCGGCTTTTACGGACTCAACTACACCTGCTTCATCTTCAGCAGCCAGAATGGAACCCACTTCAGGCAGCTCAACAAAAACTACATCACCCAGAGCTTCCTGAGCGTGATCAGTAATACCGATGGTGGCTGTGCCGTCTTCTTCGATTCGGATCCACTCATGGGAACGCACATAACGCAGTTCGGATGGAATGCTGCTCATCGAAAATTCCTCTGGTCACTTAACAATTTCATTCTTTTCAGCTGCTATCAGTCACAATCCCGGCCACTGACCGCAACGCACAATCATCTTGAAGGTAGTCGAAAAAGTTGTACTTTTTATCAAGATTGGCATTTTAACCAGAATCCATGACTTCGCCAATATTTCATTCAAGACGAATGTATTGTGTTGACACCACAATATGCAAAACCAACTGGCCAGATACTTACAAAGAGCCTGCCACTGTGACAGACTGAACAAATCAGGGATAACAACAATCTGGAATCATCATGACACTGACCGATGCCCGCCAGTTTAATATCAGCACGCTCTTTGAGCTGGAGTCAGTGCTCCGCCATCTCTCCGTGAAACAATATAAAAAGAGCTCATCTCTTTTATCGAGTTCAGTAGGCACCCATGTCAGGCACATTATTGAGTTCTATCACTGCTTTTTCAGAGGGCTCGATTACGGTGCGATTGATTATGACAATCGTCCCCGGAATCAGCTGCTAGAAGAGTCTTTAGAGCAGGCTATGGAATATCTGAAAAATATCCTCATCCTGCTCACTGGGCAGGATATGTCCCATTATCCTGAAACCGTCTCAGTGGTGGCTGTCATAGATTCGGGAAGTCTCATTCAAACCAGCAGCAGTATCATCAGAGAACTGCTTTTTCTGCAGAATCACACCACCCATCATCTCGCCCTGATCGCCCTGATGCTGACACAGGAGGGCGTCAAGCTGCCCGTTAATTTTGGTGTAGCCACTGCTACCAGACTGCATCGAGCCTCCACTGAAGATCCTTCCGAAGCGTTAACTGATTCTCAACAGCCATGAGCGAGAAGACCAGTCCTACGCCGCAGGCCGGTTATATGTCAGGAAGGCTCTGGCACCTGCCACTCCCATATATTTATTAAGCGTTCTTTCATCCACTTTCAGAAGATCGACAATAATCAATCCATCCAAAGCATTATTAAAGTTTGGATCAACATTAAAGGCAACCAGCTCCCCATGCAGTTTCAGATACTGCTTTAACAGGATCGGTATACCTTTGTTGTCTTCCTCAATTTGCTGAACCAGAGAAGAGAGTGTTTCAAAATCCGTCAATCCCAGCAAGTCAGCCTGATTCCAAAAGCGCCCTTTACCCGCCTTCAGTGGGGTTGTCGGCTGAACCAGATCACGAAACACAGCATCCGAGTTATTTACAGACAAGCAGCCCGCCATTAATTGACGGGAAGCCTCGCTGTAATCACTGCTGATGCTGACGGGCCCAAACAGTACCTTGTACCACGGATTGGCAGCCACATAGGCACCTATCCCTTTCCAGAGCATCATCAAGGCACTCAGACTCCTCTGATATTCAGGCACCACAAACGACCGCCCCATCTCCAAACAACTGCCGAGCTTGTGGATAAACTCAGCGTGATAGCGGAATAAACTGCGGGAATAAATGCCATGGACACCTCTGGAGCGGAGGATCTGATCAACCTGCCCGATCCGATAGGCTCCCATAATTTTTTCTTCTTTCTGATTCCAGAGAAACAGGTGCAGATAGTCCTCATCATACTGATCCAGATCTCTGGGTTTACCGGTTCCTTCTCCCACGCCCCTGAAGGTCACCTCCCTGAGACGGCCAATTTCTGGCAACACTTCAGGCAACTGCCCTGAACGGGCGCAGTAAACAATCATTTCCCCCTTCTCCAGCAGCAGACAGTCCTCTGGCAACTGTTTAATGTTGGCTTGCAACCTTTCAGGGGAAACAGGATCGACAATGGGCTGCATTTTCCGTTCTTTAGGGGGCATGGAAACCCGTTTTGTCTGAGACGGTTTATGTGTGGATAAGAGGTATGTATGCAAACGAAGATAATTGGTCAGTGCAGAGTCAGAACTCATTGATTGATAGTCTGAATCATCCAGTTTACGGCCTATGCGAAAGCTCAGGGTTGAACCTCTTTTGTTCAAAAGTTCCCTGATCAATCTGACCGTTCTTAAACGGGGATGAATCAACCCCATAGCCTGAAATAACCAACCATTCTGGCCATCGATGAATACCGGTGTCACTTTCGCCTGTGTTTGTCGGATAATTCGGGCAGCGGTATTTCTCCACTTGGGATCGGTAACCTGCTTTAGAGATAGATCCAGACTGGACACTTCACCGGCAGGAAAAATCAACAGTTGATGACCCTCTGCCACCCATTTTCGGGCTTCTTCAATGGCGTTTACATTTTTCTTTCGGACATTGGTGCTGATGATGTCCACGCCTATGAACAGCCCTTTCAATTCATGAATTCGACAAAGCAATTCATTCGTCAGCACTTTTACATCAGGACGAATCTGCAACAATAAATCAGCAAGAGCTACGCCTTCAATTCCACCAAAAGGATGATTGGCTACTATAACGGAAGACCCTGTGGCAGGAATTGAGTCCAGGCGCCCCGAAGCTACCTGGTGCTGAATATTAAATATCTTGAGTACCAGTTTGAGAAAATCATCTGAGGGGTATTCTTCATTAACTTCTTTTTTATAAATCTGGTCGATGGTTTTCAGACCCAGAAGCCATTCGGCAGCAGCCTCTGGTATACCAGAACGTGTTTTCTTTGGAAGTCTGAACGGAGAGCTTTCAGGAGTCATCCTACTTTCCCTTTCTTGCTTTCTTCTGGCTATGGACCTATTTGAAAATCCTGTCGGCTACACCTCTTTAAATAGCCACAATGCTTTACTTCAGCTCAGGAGATTGACTCACTTCAAATCTTTCGTAATAAACAAGCTGGTCTTCATGAACAAGACTAGGAAAGGTAAATGACAATTCCGTTAACAGGATATGAAAACACTGTGACGATATTCATTTGAGAGATGAGCGAGGTACCGAGACCCCGCTAAAGAATGAGGTAATGAGAGACAAATACGTTTGACACCGTTATCGATTTCAAGTCTTCCTTGAAAATAATGTGTTGCTGGTACTAATCAGCCATCATTTTTGGCCAGTTTGTGTCACCCAGATTGATAAAGCCCGGTATATCCTTTAGCCACTTTCCTTGAATGTCTGCGTCGTAATTCAGATACAACTTATTATCTACAATTTTCCAGTAATTCGGATCACCCGGAGCTCTTTGCTTTTTCTCGGCGATCGCCCACGCACAATACCCACCGTATTGAGGCCGATATTGATCAGGCGCTTTCCTGAACATCTGCAAGTGTTTTTCTGAGGAAAAGTACCATTCTACCCCCAGGTACTTGTACTTGAATCGGGCATTACCTTTAACGGCTTTCCCTTCCGTAAAGTAAGCAACCGTATCGTAACCACTGACGGCCTTATTACTGAACCAGCCGGTATAAAGGTTCTTGGCAGCATAGGCATTGCTACTGTTCAATAACATCAGGACAAATACAGCCATGAGCCAAAAATGCCGTTCACATCGAACCATAAAAATAGCTATCGGATTGGAAAAAGCGGCATTTTCATAATAAGCAGTGCGGATCATCCTGGTAGATGGCTTCAATGTACTAGCCTCCCTGCGGACAATTACTCCATATCCGGATAGTGTCTGACAAGCTCCCGCTCCAGCTTCTATCGTTGATAATACGCCAAGATGGAAGGTGGGCGAAATCCCCGGCGCCGATTGAACCGTCCCACTCGAAAGAGTGTTCAATACTGAATGAAAAGAACTTTTTCAATCCCAGATGTGGGCTTCTGTGCTATCGGCACCATTCACTTCAAGTATATAGTAATTTTTGCCATTCATTAGATAATTTATATCTCTAAATCGAATATATGCAGGGCCATAAAAATAGCAAAACAAGCCTTTAGCCAATTTATCAAAGGCTTTTTGAAGCTCTGTAGTCAGCGATCACAGAAATTACGGGCCTGGTATGACACTGACACGAAGTTGCGATGTCGTTCTGTTTATCTTCAACCATACTGATTTGAATCCCCCACAAGAAACAGAGGTAAGGATATCTCGCTATGAAAGCAAGGATTGCTTTATTACTGACTTTTTTTGGATTCATTCCCATGGTGGCCACGACTCAGGAAATGGAAATTGAAACAGTTCCCCGTCAGGTAACCGACCGAATCATTGTCAAATACCACCCCAAGCCCACCGAGGGTAATGCCATGGCATTCATCAAGCAGGGGATCAGTTATGGCTCCTTTGGTGTTGCTGCGGGAAAGGATAAAGACGTTCTCGAGATTGGTAGCAGCCTGAACATTAATGACGTTCAGACACTGGCAGCTAGTCTGGAAGACGACCCTCAGATTGCCTTTGCTGAACCTGACTACATTATGCAAATCATGCGCGTGCCCAATGATTCCCGCTACAACGAGCAATGGCATTATTTTGAATCGACTGCAGGCAGTAATCTGCCCGCCGCCTGGAATATTACAACAGGCGGTAATGTTGTTGTGGGTGTGATAGATACTGGCATCATCTATCACAAAGATCTGGATGGCAATGTTGTGTCAGGCCATGATTTCATATCACATTCGTGGATGGCCAACGACGGTGGTGGCCGCGACAGTAATGCGACTGATTCTGGCGATGCGGTGACTTCAGCTGGAGCCTGTGGTTATGCCGACGGCCAACCCGTGCCATCGTCTCCCACTGAGAGCAGTTGGCATGGCACCCATGTCTCCGGCACCATCGCCGCAGAGTCAAACAATAGCAATGGCGTGGCCGGTGTCGCCTGGAATGCTAAAATCATGCCTCTGCGTGCTTTAGGCCGTTGCGGCGGTTATACCTCGGATATTATTGATGCCATGCGCTGGGCAGCCGGACTGGATGTATATGGCATGGCCCGAAATAACAACCCGGTCAGAGTCATTAATATGAGTCTGGGTGGTTATGCCTATGGTTGCCCCCAAAGTTATCAAAATGCCATCAATGAAGTGGTCAATGCCGGGGTGACTGTGGTTGTTGCAGCGGGTAATGAAAACAGCAACGTCGCTTATGCCGCGCCAGCCAACTGTGAGAATGTGATTACGGTGGGTGCAATTAATCGGAGCGGCAACCGCAGCTGGTATTCAAATTTTGGTCGTCATGTGGATATTTCAGCACCCGGTGGGGAAACTCGCTATTACGGAAATGGCATTCTTTCTACTGCCAATGCTGGCACCACTTCTGCCACTCAGGATAATTACGAGTATTATCAGGGTACCAGCATGGCCACCCCCCATGTTGCTGGTGTAGCGGCGCTCATGTATTCAATCAGTCCTGATATAACACCGGCCAGAGTGGAAGAGATCATCAAACTGAATGCCCGTCCCTTTTCTGGTAGCAGCTGTAATACCAGTCTCTGTGGTGCCGGTATTTTGGATGCGGGTGCTGCTGTACTGGATGCCAGAGATGAATAAATGGCCAGTCTCAGGTACTAACGGGCCTGCACCCTTTATCTCTCGGAAAGAACCTTTGTCTGCCCGATGGGCAGAATCCTCCTTTTCCAGTTCAAGTCTTTCTAAGTCAGCTAGGTTTTAAGGAAGACCTTATTTATTTGAATCTTCAACTTCAGCAGTGTTGGGATTTAATCAAGATTCACGGAGCGGAACCTTGAACACTAAATTTCTACCCACACTGCTGGCCACATGTATTTTCGCAAGCAGTCAGGCTATCGCCGAATCACAGGAAGATGACGATCTTTTTGAACTCAGCCTTGAAGAACTGATTTCCATGGAGATTCCTGACGTCACGTCTGTATCCCGCAAAAAGCAACGTTTGATGGATTCTGCCGCTGCTATCTATGTCATCACCAATGAAGATCTTCGCCGTAGCGGGGTCACTTCCATTCCAGAAGCCCTGAGAATGGTCCCGGGTATGCAGGTGGCAAAACTGAACGCCAATACCTGGTCAATCAGTACCCGTGGATTTAACTACATCTTCGCTAACAAACTGCTGGTTCTGATTGATGGCAGAACCGTT
Source organism: Endozoicomonas sp. SESOKO2 (assembly GCF_024606245.1). Taxonomy (NCBI): domain Bacteria; kingdom Pseudomonadati; phylum Pseudomonadota; class Gammaproteobacteria; order Oceanospirillales; family Endozoicomonadaceae; genus Endozoicomonas; species Endozoicomonas sp. SESOKO2. Next base: position 14,882 of record NZ_JAHHPQ010000511.1, on the reverse strand, counting down.
TACTCCCCACTCTTTTCCGGTGTGAACTGGGACGTTCAGGACACCATGATGGAAGACATCGACCGGATCGAGGTCATCCGGGGACCGGGAGCAGCACTCTGGGGAGCCAATGCGGTTAACGGTGTCATCAACGTCATTACCAAGAAAGCATCGGATACCCAGGGCAATCTGCTTTCAGCGGGCGCAGGTACCGAAGAAAAGGCCTTTGGAGCCTACCGTCATGGAGGAGAATTTGGGGAAACCGGTTTCTACCGTGTTTATGTGAAGGCCTTCGAACGGGATGGCCAGGTGGATGCTAAAGGTAAAGATACTTCTGATGACTGGAACATGCGCAGAACCGGTTTCAAATCAGAGTGGAAAACAACTTCTGACTCAGAGATGACGGTTCAGGGCGACCTTTACGAGGGAACCACACGACCTCCTTTACGCCTGTTTGATGAAACTCAACCACTGGACCCACAAAAGGACAACAACTTTGTTGTTGATGGCCTCAGCCGTGATCAACGTGGTGGTAACCTGGGCGCTTATTGGAAAAGAACCTTGAGCGAAACCCACGATTACTCCTTCAGAGCGATCTACGACAACTATCAGAATTTTGATTACCGGATTGCTGAAAAACGTGACACCGTTGATTTTGAGTTTCAGCACTACTATCAGTTTTGGGGCAAGCATGACCTGGTCTGGGGGCTCGGCTACAGAACCACCTGGTACGAGGTAAAAAATACCTCCTATATGTACTTGCTTGAAGGCAAGGACTCGAAAAAAACAGAGTTATTCAGCGCCTTCATCCAGGATGACATCACGCTCAACGAGCAGTGGACTTTCACCCTGAGTTCGCGTTTCGAGCACAACAGTTTCTCAGGCTATGAGGTTCAGCCTAACGCCCGGTTAACCTGGAAGCCTACTGAAAACAGGACTTTCTGGACGGCTCTCTCAAGAGCTGTAAAAACGCCTTCGATCAGTGAAACAGCTTTGCAAACTGATGGAATCACCATCGCTCAAATAGGTTTAGAGACTTATCTGCTGCCCATTAGAGGGAACCCGGAGTTAAAGTCAGAAAAACTCACTGCCCTGGAATTCGGTTACAGGGAACAGTTTGGCAACAGTTTCCGTCTGGATGCCACCGCGTTTTACAACCAGTATGAAGATATCATTGCCTATGTTGATATCAGTCAGTGCCCCGGCAGGCCTATCTCTCCACCACAAACCTTTTGCTCCAATACTGATATTAACTCCCGCTTCTTTGAAATACCGACAACGCTCATCAATGGGCTTGACGTAAAAACTTATGGACTGGAAATCGTAGCGGACTGGCAGGCAAGAGACTGGTGGAAACTTCAGTTTAATTACAGCTGGCTTCAGGTGGATGCCTTGCCAAACAGGAATAGAACCAGTTTTCTGGATGCCAATGAAAAAATTGTTGAAGATTTGAGTGCCTCCCACACGGCAAACATTCGATCCACGATGAACTTGCCTAATCAATGGTATTTTGACTCTTGGATCCGCTACATGGATAACTTGAAGGATGCCAAAGTCGGAGCCAGCACATCACTGGATATACGAGTTGCGAAAAAATTTGGAGACGGTCTTGAGTTCTCAATTGTGGGACAGAATCTCTTTAGGAATCACCACCGGGAGTTCTCTGAAACACTGAGTGGCATCGCTCCAACTGAAATTCAGGAATCATGGTACGCCCAGATTCGCTGGCAATTTTAATCGGATGGAGGAGGATAACTTCATGCCGATGCCAATCAACATGATAAAATCAAAAATCAGCCTGCTGTTAATCACGGCCAGTTTGTCAGGAATGTTCTTTACCAGTGCAGCAAAAGCGGGCACACCGGAAGACATGGTCAAAACAGCCATCGTCTATAAAATAACCAAGTTCGTGACCTGGCCCAAGAAAAAGCAAAGCCTCACGCTCTGCATAATGGGCGAAGGATCAATTAACAGTGAGTTGACCAAAATCAACCGTAAAAGCAGTATGGGCAGACGCCTTTCTGTTACCCACAAAGATCTGAATGCTCCTGTGGATAAGCTGTGTGATATTCTTTATATCCACAGCATCGACCAGGCTTCCTCTTCAAAAATGACCCGCAGTCTTAAAGGCAAACCTATTCTAACCATCAGTGACAGTCGTTCTTTTGCTGAGCAGGGTGGATTAATTGGTCTGGCCCGGAAAGGGAAGAAGATAAGCTTCACCATCAACAAATCCTCTGTTGATGCATCAGGTTTGAAGATCAGCTCCCAACTGAAAAGCCTGGCCAAAGTCATTGAGTAAACACAAGAATAACGTTAATCACTCGTTTTCATCCCATTTGGGGTGAAAACCTTTTTTAGTCATGCAATAAATCATGGTGACGTTCAGAAATCTTCCTATCAAGCGAAAACTGCGTTACGGCATGCTCATCACGGCATATGCGGTACTTCTGGTCACCTTGTCCATTCAAAGTATCAGCGATCTGATCAAGTCCCGAGCCTCTTTGGTTAACCATATGGAAACTCTGGCTGAAGTTGTAGGTTCCAATGCTCATGCCGCCTTGATTTTTGAAGATGAAAGCTCTGCTAAAAAACTGTTAACCGGTTTTGGCAGCGCTCCCCATATTCAATCCGCTTTTCTTTTAAATGCTGACGGTGAAGAGATTGCTGCCTATCATCATTCGAACCAAAGTCCCTGGGCTTTCTCACTGCAGGAACCTGCAGATCCGGTTACGCTTTTCAGCAGCACCCGTCTCCACTTATACCGCCCGATTGTTCTTGATCAACAATTGATTGGTGCTATCTACATTCAATGTGATTTGTCACCGCTGTATATAGAGCTGACTGAAAATCTGTTATTAGCATTATTAGCCGCCCTGGTCTCCGTCATTCTGGCCTCTATTCTTGCTTCAAGACTTCAAAGATTGCTGGGTAAGCCCATTACTGAGTTAGCCAATACTATCTCCCAGATGACCAAAAACGAGCAGTATGATCATCAGGTTCAAAAGTTTGATAACGATGAGATTGGTCAACTGTACGATTGCTTCAACGAAATGCTGATGCAGATAAAAGAACGGGACCGGAGGCTGCAACAACACCGTGAAAATCTCGAAGCCTCCGTTGCTGAAAGAACCAGAGAGTTACACAGTGCCAACCGTGACCTTAAAGATAATATTTCTGAATTGAATGAAGCCAAAGAAGCAGCCCTTGAAGCAGCCAAGGCCAAAAGTGCTTTTCTCGCCAATATGAGTCACGAAATCCGCACCCCTATGAATGGCGTGCTGGGTATGTTGGAGTTGTTGAAAGATACGCACCTTGATCGAGTACAGCATGACATTGTAGAGACCGCTTATAACTCGGCAGATGCGTTACTGCAGATTATCAATAACATCCTCGACTTCTCCAAAATTGAAGCCGGAAAGATGGACATTGAATCCATTGATATGAACCCTTCCGAAATCGCTGAGGATGTTTGTGCCCTTTTGGCAGGAGAAGCCAGAGAAAAAGGCCTGGAGTTAAGCTGCTATACCGATGTTGACCTGCCCAGTATTTTGAAAGGAGATCCGGTACGGCTAAGACAGGTTCTTACCAACCTTGTAGGTAATGCTGTCAAGTTTACTGAAGAGGGTGAAGTGATTGTCCGCCTGAATATGCTGGAAGGCAGAGAGAACCGTGTCAAAATCGAATTTTTAGTTGAAGATACCGGCATTGGTATTGCGTCCGATGTGCTGCCAAATCTGTTCTCAGCTTTTACCCAAGCTGACGGCAGCACCACACGTAAGTTTGGTGGTACAGGCCTTGGTCTCACAATATCGAGACAGTTTGTTGAATTGATGGGCAGTGATCTCCAGGTGTCCAGTGCCTTGGATCTGGGCTCCACGTTCTCATTTGTTCTGGATCTGGATGTATCCGAATCCCGGGCAATTAAACCTGTCCATGTCAGTCATGCTCTGGAAGGCATAGAAACATTGAATGTGAACAATAACTCTTTTAGTCATCACATTCGCATTCTTCTGGTTGAGGACAACATGGTTAATCAGAAAGTCGCTGTCAGTATGCTGAAAAAAATCGGATTGACGCAACCTGACATTGCAGCGGATGGCAAAGAAGCACTTAAGATGAGCCAGCATCAGGAATACGACCTGATACTCATGGACTGCCAGATGCCGGAAATGAGCGGCTATGAAGCCACGAGTCTGATAAGAAAACGAGAAAGTACTCTCCACCTGCCACACATTCCGATTATTGCCATGACCGCCAATGCCATGGAGGGAGACAGAGAGAAATGCCTGGCATCCGGCATGGACGACTATCTGAGCAAGCCCATCAAGGTCAACACCCTCAAAGAAAAACTGGACCAGTGGCTTGTCAACGACCTTGAATCAGATATTGAACTTCTTTCCGAAACGATAGAAACAGGAGACAGCCTTGAGCTAAAAAACAGCCTTGAGCTAAAAGACAGCCTTGTGCTAAAAGACAGCCTTGAGTCAGAAGATCAAGAACTGATTTTGAACATGGCCACCCTGAATACCCTGAAAGATATCATGGAAGAAGAGTTCGACACTCTTGTTGAAAGTTATCTTGAAGATGCCCCATCACTGTTGAAAGATATTCAGAACGCTTCAAAAGAAGCAGATTTACAGATTATGATTCGAGCTGCCCATACTTTAAAGTCCAGCAGTAATAACTTTGGTGCATCACTGTTGGCAGGTATTGCACTGGAAGTCGAAAAAATGGGTAAAGATAATCAGCTATCTGATGCCATTGAATTAATCCCCAAACTGGAAAATGCCTTGACTAAAACCACTCACGCACTTAAGTCACTTTGAATTAATTCTTTTCCAGAAAAAGAAAAACCCCGCAGTGCGAGGTGAATGTTGACCGGGCTGACTCCCTGTGAGCATCCTGCTCATTATTTTGCTTCCTTGCCTCTACATTCCATGTAGATTAATAGCCCAGTACTCTAACTATAGACAACCACCCAAGAATGCAAAGTCAACTGAAATAAAGAATAACGCTATTTGTCTTTCAATTGAGTTACAACTTTGAGCATTTAATAAGAAAAAGCCCTTCAACACCGAAGTGAAGAAAGGCTTTATTTACTCATCAGATGTGGGAATCATTTGTTATCAGAATTGTTCAGCCGACAATTCATAAAGTGCTTCTGTTCCAGAAGCTGCAGAAACGAGTAAACTTTCCATCCTGGGCAACAGACGCTTGTAAAAGTATCGGGCAGTAATAATCTTCGCATGATAGAAATCGCCTTCTTGAGTGCCTGCTGACAACTTGACTTGAGCTTCTCTTGCCATCATCGCCCACATCCAGGCATAAGAAACGTATGAGAAAGCATGCAGATAATCATTACAGCTGGAGTTAACCACATTCGGATCACTTGCAGCCTGCCCCAGCAGCTCATTCGTCAGGTTCTCAAGTTTGGCCAGAGCCGTTTCCAGAGGAGCCGAGAACTCATCGCCTTCTCCTTCAGCAATAAAGCTCCTGACATTCGCGGCAAACTGCCTGAAAGAAGCACCACCATTCATGGCTATCTTGCGACCCAACAAATCCAGAGCCTGAATGCCATTGGTGCCTTCATAAATCTGGGCAATACGAACATCTCTGACCAGTTGTTCCTGTCCCCACTCACGAATGTAGCCATGACCACCAAACACCTGCTGACCGGAAACACAACTTTCAAGACCTATATCGGTCAGGAATGCTTTGACGACAGGTGTCAATAAACCCACCTGATCTGAAGCAAGCTTTCTTTCCGTTTCGTCCGGACTGAACTTGGCGGTATCCAACAGATTCGCCACATAGGTTGAAAAGGCTCGTCCGCCTTCGTTCAGGGCTTTCATGTTCAGCAACATTCTCCGAACATCACCATGCACAATAATCGGATCAGCAGCTTTTTCTGGCTGTTGTGGACCGGTAGCCGCTCGCCCCTGAACTCTGTCCAGAGCATATTCGAGGGCTGATTGATAAGACATTTCACTGGTACCCAGACCCTGAATACCGACAAAGAGTCGTTCGTAGTTCATCATGGTGAACATAGCGTTGAGACCCTTGTTGACTTCCCCTACCAGGTAACCTTTGGCTCCATCAAAGTTCATGACACAGGTGGCTGAAGCCTTGATACCCATTTTGTGTTCCAGAGAACCACATTGAACCTGGTTTCTACCCGCCAGAGAACCATCTTGATTCACATTCACCTTCGGTACCAGGAACATGGAGATCCCCTTGGGTCCGGCAGGTGCATCGGGCAATTTGGCCAGAACCAGATGAATGATGTTTTCTGTCAGGTCATGCTCACCGGCAGTAATGAAAATTTTGGTGCCGGTGATGTTGTAGGAACCATCACCATTGTCTTCCGCCCGGGTTCTGATAATGCCCAGGTCTGTTCCACTGTGTGACTCAGTCAGACACATGGCCCCAGTCCATTCGCCGGAATAAAGTTTGGGAAGATAAAGGGATTTCAATGCTTCGCTGGCATGGGCATCAATCGCCAGTGCAGCACCAGATGTCAGACTCGGATAGAGGATAAAGGCCAGACTGGCACTGCTGAACATTTCATCAAACTGGGCACTGAGCGCCTTTGGCATCCCTATGCCACCATACTCAGGATTGCCGGCAATGCCTGTCAGGCCAGCTTCTGAAAACAACCGGTAGGCTTCCTTATAGCCTTTCGGGGTAGTAACACCCTCTTCACTCCAGTGACAACCTTCCTCGTCACCTTCCCGATTGAGGGGAGCAACCGTTCTTGCAGCCAGCTTGGCACCTTCCTCCAGAAAGGCATCAGCCGTTTCACGATCAACCACTTCCTGTGTAGCAGGCCACTGACCCCAACGTTTGTCGGTATTAAAAACTTCGTACATCACGAAGCGCATATCACGAAGAGGTGCCTGATAGTCTGCCATGGGGGACACTCCTGAAATTTTAATGTTTTATTCAAGTGTGTATTTATTTTACCCCAGAGGAACAGGGGCTAAAAGGAATGTTTTAAACTAACGTTTGAATTTTTAACTACAAATAAGCCACAACGTAAATCTGTGGTTTTTTTGATGCGGATGGCAAGTGTCCAGAAGATCAGAAACGGTAATAAAAACCTGCCGAGAAAACGACCGCCGCATAGGAGAACTCAATGCCAAACCCCTTGTAGTCGATGTCCAGAAGAGCCTGAACTATAGGAAAAACACGGCTCAGATATTCCTTATATCCGTACACAATGCCTGCACGATAGCCTGCCTCTATATCAAACCCTTCGTATTTTTGTTGATAGAGAGTGCGCTGCACGCCCCCAGACCAGACTCTGTTACAGTGGGTATTAATGAAAGTAGCGGCATAATAGCCTTTGTAGGAGAAAGCGATCAGTTTATTGTTGCTTTCCTGATCATCACCACCCTCAAGATGCAGCGTCCACATACCCAGGTAAAGATGATCCCGGGAAGGCCGGCCCCAAATTTGATCGACCCAATCCGTCTCCCCGGTAAAACTGTTATAAAGCAAAGAAGTGTCTGCAGTTGATGAAACAACTTCCGCGTGCTGATGCTGGTTGCCATTGCTCATCTGCAAACTGTCACTGCCTGTATTCGCAGACAATAAAACGCCCGCTGGATCTAACCATTGCGATTCTCCCTGATATATCTGAAGATCGTAGTTCATATGATTATTCCCTGCGGCTTGAACTTTCAAGCCGCAGGGAACCAAAAGAAGAAGAAATATCTGTAAGAAAGAATTAATGGATCGCTTAGAAAAACCCGATAAGGGGTTTATTAGTGTTTTCTGTTTGATCATCGCCTCGCCTAATAAAGCTCTGGTGTAGCTCTTATATCTCCACGGACTTTGCAAAAGGAATATTACCGCTTTCCTTATAGACCAGCGCTTGAGGTTAAGCAAAAAACATCAGACTCAAAACAACGCCCGTAAAAACTCACCGGACTATAATTTTTTAATTGAATACAAACTACAAACGCATATTTCAAAGGAATGGCTATGCGGTATCTGATAACCCTGATCAGTACGATGTTGAAAATCACATGGCAGCCCGATTGGATGCAGGATCAGTTGCCCGATGAACGTCACTTTTATCGTCGAACCTTGACTGGCTCTTATCGAGCCAAGAAAAAAATTGTGAAAAACATTTGGATCGCAGCCGGACTCTTAATGCTGATTAATCCGGTGGTCCACATTGTGATATTAATCGCTCTACCCGCTACGCTCCTGAGTTTTGTCATTCTGGATGAGACTCCCTAAACATCAGGCATGAAAAAGGGCTGCCGAAGCAACCCTTGTCCGAAAACACTTACTCAGAGATCAGAGACTTCCGAAATCTTCCTCAGCCATATCCAACAGATTCTCTGTGCCCGACAGCATCGCAGACTTGTGAGCCAGCGTTCTTGGCAGGATACGTTCGTAGTAGAAACGTGCAGTTTGGATCTTGGCTTTGTAGAAGCCTTCTTCAGTGGTACCTTCAGCCAGTTTTTCCTTGGCCAGACGAGCCATGTCAGCCCACATATAAGCCAGAGTCACATAACCGGAGTACATCAGGAAGTCGACGGAAGCCGCACCCACCTCATCAGGATTTTCCATCGCTTTCAGACCCAGCTGCATGGTCAGATCGCCCCACTCCTTGTTCAAAGCAGCCAGGGGCTCGACAAAGGCTTTCAGGTCTTCGTTCTCAGCGTGAGCCTTACAGAACTTGTGAATTTCCTTGGTGAATGGCTTCATGGTTTCGCCACCGCTCTGGAAGATTTTTCTTCCCAGCAGGTCCAGAGCCTGGATACCGGTAGTTCCTTCGTACAGCATGGAGATACGGCAGTCACGAACATTCTGCTCCATCCCCCATTCACTGATATAACCATGACCACCGTAGCACTGCAGAGCGTGGTTCGCAGACTCAAAACCGGTTTCGGTCAGGAAAGCCTTTACGATAGGTGTCAGGAAGCCCAGCTCTTTATCCGCCTGCTCACGTACTGTTTCATCAGGGCTGTGTAGCAGATCTGCTTTCTTGGCTGTGTAATACAGCAGGGCACGGTTACCTTCAGTTAAGGATTTGATGGTCAGCAGCATCCTGCGCACATCAGGGTGCACGATGATCGGATCTGCAGGGCTGTCAGGGTTCTTGGCACCACTCAGGGAACGCATTTGAAGACGTTCGCGGGCGTAGCGCAGGGCACCCTGGAATGCGATTTCACCGTGGGACAGGCCCTGAATACCGGTACCCAAACGGGCAGTATTCATGAAAGTGAACATGCAGTGCAGACCACGATTCTCCGGACCAATCAGGAAGCCGGTCGCTTCATCAAAGTTCATTACGCAGGTAGCGTTACCGTGAATTCCCATCTTATGCTCGATGGAACCACAACTAACACCATTCCTTTCACCGTGTTTCCCGGGGAGGTGCTTGGGAACGATGAACAGGGAAATACCTTTGGTACCTTTTGGAGCATCCGGCAGACGAGCCAGAACAATATGAACAATATTATCTGCCATATCGTGTTCACCGGCAGAAATAAAGATCTTGGTACCTGAAATTTTGTAGGTACCATCACCGGCAGGCTCGGCTTTGGTACGCAGCATACCCAGATCAGAACCACAGTGAGGCTCGGTCAGACACATGGTGCCAGTCCACTCACCGGATACCAACTTGGTCAGATAAGCTTGCTTCTGTTCTTCAGTACCATGGGCTTCCAGGGTATTCATGGCACCGTGACTGAGTCCGGGATACATGCCCCAGGACCAGTTGGCTTCCCCCATCAGTTCACTGAGAACCAGACCCAGAGAGTAAGGCAGACCCTGACCACCGTATTCCGGATCACTGGACAGCGAAGGCCAGCCGCCTTCGACGTATTGCAGATAGGCGTCTTTAAAACCATCAGGCGTTTTGACACCGTCTTCCGACCAGGTGCAGCCTTGCTCATCGCCTACCTGATTCAGGGGAGCCAGAACTTGTTCACAGAACTTGGCACCTTCTTCAAGGATGGCGTCCACCATATCAGGGCTGGCTTCTTCACCGCCGGGGATGTTTGCATAATGTGCCTGATATCCCAGGAGCTCGTCACGAACGAACCGGATATCGCGCAGGGGGGCCTTATAGTCTGGCATAACGGTACCTCTGGGTTGTCTTATATTTATTCATGAAACGGATTGCTAAAGTATAGCAACAGTTTCAAACAGTTGTTTGAAAGTTACGTTCGCTTACAGTAAATGTCAACTATTGTTCTTGTTCCAGTCCTATTTGTCTGATGGATTTCTATGGCCGTGACGCAGAGCCTGTGGTCGTTCAAGCCCTGACCGGGGCCGGGGCACCGTAGGGAGTACAGGCATTCTCTATCTGGATCTGGCTTGCAGCGATCTTGGCTTCGACATTGAGACTATCAGGGCGATCTACAAGAAACGGTGGAAAATCGGGGTCCTGGCAGGGCTGCAAGCTTCTCTGGGGCAGCTGAGAGAGCGGTTAACAGGATAACTTGAGTTACTTTCCTGATCTATCCTTCCTGCCTTAACACCAAAATGCAAGGATAGAATGATTAAACACTCACTCTTGTCAGCATCACTGTTGCTCATGACATTGTCCGTCGTCTGTCAGGCTCAACCGTCGACAAAACATTTTTTCGTCGAGCTTGAACAGAAGTCAAGTTCTCCAAACCATTACGTTTCTGTAACACCTGACCAGCACACGCTGTCGGACACCTTGTCAGACATTGCCCACACAAAAGGCCATGCAGGATCGGATTTACTGTCTGGAGAGATACAAAGCAGACTAAACGATTGCAAGCTAAAAACGACCATCATTGAATCAATTTCCTGGCAATGGCTTTACGCCTCTCATCTGCTGGTGGGTCACAAACTGATACTGACCACCAAAAATACCCCAATCTGCCCCACCTCTTATTCATGGCTACCTATAGAAGTGGTTGTCGCTGTCGGTTGGCTTTTAAAAAGCTATTGGAATATATACTCACCGTCGTTTAACTCGATAAAACAAAAAGAGCCGTGTCAGGATCACCCATTTGCGGCCATCATTACGGTGCCTGTCTCTGGAAATGCCCAGCAACAACACCCACCATCAGAGTCATCGGGGCAGCAAGCCCAGGGTGCCACCGCCTGTCCTGCAGGCTCTTTCAGAAACTCCTTTTTTTCTGACTCTGCCGATGGTGACGGAGGCTCACAGCAACATCTGCACACTTTGGGTTTGGATTGTTTCTTCTTTCCCTGTCATGGCGTTTGTCAATTCCGACCGTCATCCGATAGCAGTGGGCCCTCTCAGTGGCCGATGAATTCCTCAGATAATTCGACAGGCCATACAGCGGCATCGCCCGAACAAAGCTCATGCCGACATTCGGATAATGGACACTGCCCAGAGTGCGCAGGTCATGTGACTAACACGGATGTACTCCTCATGGGTGGCATTGCTCGCCCCACTGTCCCCATGGACACTGACATACCGCTGGAGTCCGATCCCTGTCCTATTTGTCTGAATCACTTTCATGGCCGTGATGAAGCGCTTGTGATCGTCAAAAGCCAATGTTGTCGCCACCGCTTCGATCTGAAGTGTATTTCGAGGTGTTTTGTTGATCAGTCCATCGGCTCTCGCCAGTGTGTAATGTGCCGGCAAGACCCGATGCCTATGGTGAATGAGAACACCGGAGAATCTCATCCGGATACATTTTTCCCCGACCAGACGTTTTATCTTGCCTGTTTGCGGGGGAATTTGGATCAGGTGGAGAAGTCACTGGCAGAGGGAGTCAATGTCAATGCCGTTATTTATGATGATTTCACTGCTTTGATATTCGCATCTGGTAATGGGCACAAGGACATCGTCGAACGCCTGATCGACGCCGGGGCGGATGTCAACGCCCGGAGTACGGATGGTTTCTCCTCGCTGTTCGCCGCAGCCGTGAAGGGCAATACCGACTGCGTAAAAGTCCTGATCAAGGCCGGGGCAAGGTAGGAGACAGAGGGAAAAAAACGCATACTGGTTCGTGAAGCTGCTTCAGCAATCGCTTCAGCATCGTTGTAGTCGTTCTTGTCAGTTTTGACATAAGGCTTAACAAACTGAGGTGGGGTCAGTTTGACAGCATGCCCATATGTCTTAAAAACGCCGCACTTTCCCGGGAACATTTTATTTTCTGCCATGTCTAACCTGCGTCTACTGAATTATCCAGCTTTTGAGGAAAAAAAATGAAAAAGACATTGAAACCATCCGGCATAAGAAACTATCTGGTCGGTTCGCTGTTCTGTTTTGTTTCAAGCGCTATTGCCAGTTCTGAACCGGGTATTGACGCTGTGCTTGCGGAATTGAACTCAAGGCCAGAGCCTGTTAACTATCAAAAAGACAGGCGCATGGTTGGCGGGCGCGGCCCCATTTACTCCATGGATCAGTACCCTGGTTATATCCTGAAAATCGACCGGGGAGATTCAGGTCAAGCGCTCCTTGCCCAGTCATTATTTGAGGCTTTTGGCCTGGAACACCTGTTTGTTCCAAGAATGCTCCCAGTGATCGTAGGTGGTGAGGCGATGTTGCTGACAGAGCGGGTCAATATACCAACAAACAAGTTTGCACACTATATGGAGTACAGCCTGAATCGCGAAGGTTATCGTGGTGCTATTAGAGATCTGACGGCGCTGGAATGCCTGAGGGGGATTCCTGACTTTACCATTAATGAAAATGCATCGATAACAGGAGAGCGTATTCGTTACGATAATATTCCTCCCTTTCAAACAGTGGATAACAATGGCAATACTCAATACAAGATCGGTATGATTGACCTTGATCATTACTCTGACACGGTACCCGTCCGTCGCCGCCCTGCATTAGAGATTGTTCGCAATCTCGTGGAAGCTTTTCCCTGGGCTTTGGACGATATTCTGGACGTCGCTTCCTATCATCGAAGCTGCTTTCTGACAGATGATAATATCCGATGGTTGCGTGATTTCGCTTATCAGCAGTCAGTCAGAAGGTACACAATGTACGAAGGATATCATGACTATCTGTTAGCCAAAGGCATTAATCCGATGTCAGCTTCCGTGCACCCGCGTACGCTCTATCAGGCACCCAAGGAGTTCAAACTGACATTGAGGCACCACCATGATCCAGTGGTTCTTAATCTGGCAGAGGTTATTTACAATACAGCGAAAAACAAAATGCAGGTTAAGAAAAAACAGAATGTTAAAGGCTATGATGCCCGTATCAGCTACGTGGATGGTTATTACCTTGATTACCTGACATCTATTATACAACAGTATGTAGATACCTATAGGGATATTCAACAGGCTGCTGAACAAGGTAATGCGTTATTATTGAAAGCAGTTGCTTTATTAGAAGAAAACAAACTGATTTACAGAGCAGCTGTTGATCCGGATCGAATGGATATGTTTATTTATTTTTGAGTGTAAACTCTCGGCAACCGGCGAGTAGCCGTATCCGATAAGGCCTTTAACAAGGAATAAAAGGACACCCTTATATTTGCCAAACAAACCAGCTTGTCTTCTGTTTTCCTGTCGCTGATTTTTAGTTCCGGCATCAGAGGTTGTGCCCCGTGCGCGAAGTTCTCTGATCGATCCGGGTTCTACGCCTTATTATCACTGTATAGCTTGATGTGTGCGCAGAACGTATTTGTGTGGAGAGGATCATTTAACAGGCAAAAACTACGAGCATCGTCGTCAGTGGGTCGTAGACAAGCTCAGGGAACTGGTTTCAATCTTCTCTATAGAAGTCTGCAACTACGCTGTCATGTCGAATCACTATCAAGTGGTTTTGCATATTAATCACTCAACTTACGCACCATTCTGAAAATCAGCCGTTATTGGTGACATGAAAAAGTTAGTCAATAGGTGATACGTACCAGGCGCAAGAAAATACGACAGTTAAGATATATGGCTGCAAAGTTTGCAGTGGCTGAATAATCACCCATTTCAAAAACTCAGAAGATTTAAACACCTTAAAGCCGTGTTTTCCGGATAAGATGACGCCTTTCTTTTATTCCCTGCCTTGCCTCTGTTACCTACCTTGCCCTGGCCTTGATCAGGGCTTCAAGGCAGTCGATATTGCCGGTCACAGCAGCGATAAAAAACGGGCTGGTGTCATCCGACAAGACGGCATTAAGATCTGCTTTGGCTTCGAGCAAAACTTTCACGATGTCGGTATAGCCCTTCTGGGCTGCGAGATAGAGCGAGGTGACGCCATTCGTAGTCCGGGCGTTGAGATCTGCCCCGGCTTCGATCAGGGCTTTTACGATGCCGATGTTATTATGCAGGGCAGCGCTTAGCAAAGGGGTGGCGCCACCAGGCAAGGCGGCATCGAGATCCGCATTGGCTTCGATCAGGAGTTTCACGATGTCGGTATAGCCCTTCTGGGCTGCGATATGCAGCGGGGTGGCGCCATTATTAGCTCGAGCGTTGAAATCCGCTCCGGCTTCGATCAGGGTTTTCACGATGTCGGTATGGCCCTTCTGTGCAGCGATGAACAGCGAGGTGGCGCCATGCGAAGTCCGGGCGTTGAGATCCGCATTGGCTACGATCAGGAGTTTCACGCAGTCGTGGTTATTTTGTTGGGCAGCGACGAACAACGGGGTATTACCATCCTCAGCCGGGGCGTTGAGATCTGCCTTGGCGTCGATCAGGAGTTTCACGCAATCGGTATTGCCTAATTCGCTGGCGATCAATAGCGGGGTGGCGCCACCCTTTGTTCGGGCGTTGATATCCGCCCTGGCTTCGAGCAGGATTTTCACACAGTCGCTGTTATTTTCCTGGGCAGCCATGAACAGCGCGGTGACGCCTTTCTTTGTACGGGTGTTGAGGTTTGCACCGGCGTTAATGAGGCGTTCGACGATGTCCTTGTGCCCATTAACAGATGCCAACATCAGGGCAGTGAAATCATCACTCAAAACGGCATTGACATTGAC
>NZ_JAHHPQ010000510.1:0-20821 GCF_024606245.1 Endozoicomonas sp. SESOKO2 | reverse complement strand
CACCGTCTGAAGTGATGAACAGATCATTCAAACCTAAATCAATGCCCACTGTCTTGTTACTAAGAGTCATTGGTTTAGCTTCAAATTCGCACAGCATGGAAACAAAGTACCGACCTGCACGATCTTTGCTGATAGTGACACTGGAAGGCTCAGAAGACGGTTCTCTGCTCCAGCGGATACTCAGTGGCTCCTTGCTCTTGGCAATGAATATTTGCCCGTCTTTGAACTTGAAAGCAGACGAAGCAAAAGTTGCACTCTGTTTTGCGTGTCTCTTCTTGAAGGTCGGGTACTTAGCCCTACCTTCCCAAAAGTTCTTGAAGGAGGTTTGTTGATGGCGCAGTGATTGCTGAATGGGTACTGAAGAAACATCGTTTAGCCACTGATATTCAGGGTTCTTTTTCAGTTCGGTAAGCTGCTTTGATGCTGCGTTGTAATTAACACTGTTGCCGTTCTTGTAGTACTCGTCGGTACGCCAGCGAAGAATATGGTTGTAGACAAAACGTACGCAGCCGAAAGTTTGGGCAAGTAGCTGTTCTTGCTCAAACGTTGGATAGAATCGGTATTTGTAAGCTCGTTTAGTCATTTTTACAAACATATTATCTTTTGTGTAAGGATTCAAGCTTTTGCCAGTCCTATCGGACTGGTCGCTATCCATCTCCACCCAAGCTCTGCGAGCTATGGATGGAGTATTCCGCGAGAATTGATAAAAAAGTTCCAGCCGTCGGGGGAGAGACGACTGGAGCGATAAGCTCCGCCACAAAAAGGCAGAGTGTTCGCAGTCACTCAACACACAAGGAGTGCTGTGAGAGAAAATGGCAGCCTTAAGACACTCGTCCAATGCCTGGCTTTCTTTGAGGCAAAAAAAAACCAGTTACCGAAGGGGGGGGTGGTAACTGGTTCATTGCAGGCTACGTCGGGGAACACAGCACTGCTTTTATTGCCAACACTCAACACACAAGGAGTTTGCAGAAAGGATTTTTTCCTCCCTACATATATTGAGACAACAGAATCTGAAAAAAGTTCCCGAAAGATGAATTTTTTTTTGTTTTTTTTCTGGCAGGTATCCAGGAAAAAAAACCGGCGACCAAGGGGGACGGTCACCGGTTTATTGCACACTGTGCCGGGGCACAGCACTGCTATTATTGCCAACACTCAACACACAAGGAGTTTGCAGGAGGTTTTTTCCTCGCTACATATATTGAGACAACAGAATCTGAAAAAAGTTCCCAATGATGTGAAAAAAATACAAAATTCTTAAGCATCATGAAATTTTCAGGGAGACGATTATCATCAGAGAAGCTTCAGTGAGCTTCATCCCAGTTGTATCCATTGCCCGCTTCAACCAGCAAGGGCACATTCAGCTCTGCGGCTTGGGACATCTTCTCTACGATGCCGTCTTTTACGACCTCAAGCTGATCTTCCGCAACTTCCAGCACCAGCTCATCGTGCACTTGCATAATCATTCTGGCATCCAGATCACTCTTTAAAAGCCACTGATCCACTCGGGCCATCGCTTTTTTTATGATATCTGCAGCCGTTCCCTGCATTGGGGCGTTGATAGCAGTGCGCTCAGCTGCCTGACGACGCATACCATTGCGGGCATTGATTTCCGGAAGGTATAGCCTTCGCCCAAACAAAGTCTCAACATACCCTGTCTCTCTGGCAGACTCTTTCGTTCGATCCATATAGTGAAGAACACCTGGGTAACGATCGAAATAAAGATCGATGTACTCTTGTGCAGACTTTCTGGAAATACCCAGCTGTTTGGCCAATCCGAAAGAAGACATCCCGTAGATCAGACCAAAGTTAATCGCCTTGGCACTTCTGCGCTGATCAGAACTGACCTCTTCCAGTGCGACACTGAAGACTTCCGCAGCCGTGGCTTTGTGAATATCCAGACCCTGATCAAAGGCTTCCAGCAAACCGGCATCATTAGAAAGATGTGCCATGATTCTCAGCTCTATCTGTGAATAGTCAGCGGCAATCAACTGATACCCTTCAGGCGCGACAAAGGCCTGACGAACCCTGCGTCCTTCCTCGGTACGAATAGGAATGTTCTGAAGGTTTGGATCAGAGGAGGACAAACGACCTGTTGCTGTTACCGCCTGATGATAAGAAGTATGAATTCTTCCAGTGGCTGGATTGATCATCTGGGGCAACTTATCGGTGTAAGTCGACTTCAACTTGCTCAGGCCACGATGCTCAATCAGGAGCTTCGGCAGGGGATAATCCAATGCCAGCTCCTGAAGCACGTCTTCTGCGGTAGAAGGCTGTCCTTTAGGCGTTTTCTTGATGACCGGCAGACCCAATTTCTCAAACAAAATCGTCTGCAACTGCTTGGGAGATGCCAGGTTAAAAAGCTCTCCCGCTTCATCATGGGCCTGCTTTTCAAGCTCATGGAGACGCTTCCCAAGCTCCATACTCTGCTGTCCCAGCAGGCGGCCATCCACCTTGGCTCCCTGTCTTTCCATCCGCGACATAACGCCTACCAGTGGCATTTCTATGTCACGAAATACAGAGCACAGAGACTGCTCAAGCTCCAGCTGAGGCGAAATCGTTTCATGCAGTCTCAGGGTAATGTCGGCATCTTCTGCGGCGTAGGGTGCTGCTGTTTCAAGATCAATCTGGTTGAAGGTGAGCTGCTTTTTACCTTTGCCAGCAATCTCTTCAAAGGTGATGCATTGATGGTCGAGGTATTTCTGAGCCAGACTGTCCATATCATGGCGGGTAGCGGTTGAGTTCAACACATACGACTCAAGCATGGTATCCCAGTAGATACCTTCCAGACTGATATCATAGTTAGCCAGTACACTTTTATCGTATTTCAGGTTCTGGCCTACTTTTTTCCTGTCAGGATTCTCCAGCAACGGTTTAATCTGCTCCAGCACCCAGTTTCGATCCAGCTGATCGGGTGCACCAACATAGTCATGAGCTACTGGCACATAGGCTGCCTTACCCGCTTCTACAGCAAAAGAGAGTCCGACCAGTTCCGCTTCCATATAATCCAGGCTGGTGGTTTCGGTATCAAAAGAAAACAGTTCCGAGTCATTCAATACGTTCAGCCAACGGCCAAAGGTCTCTTTATCAAGAACCGTCTCATATTCAGCATGAATAGCAGGCCTGACGGGCTCAGGTTCTGCACCTCCGCCCATGCCTTTTTCCAGTTCAGCGATCATGGAACGGAATTCATACTCTTTGTACAGAGTCAACAGAGCTTCTTTGTCAATGGGTTCCGCTTTCAGATCTTCAATCGCAACAGGCAACGCCACATCGGTTTTGATGGTGGCCAGATCACGAGAGAGCAAGACAATATCTTTATGTTCTTCAAACTTACTGGCAAAATTTTTGCTGCCTCTGAAGCCCAGGGCAGGTACTTCGTCCAGACGTCTGGCAATCTCATCAATACCACCAATCCCCTGTAACAGAGCCAGAGCGGTTTTCTGCCCAACACCGGGCATACCGGGAATATTGTCACTGGAGTCACCCATCAGGGCCAGGTAATCAATAATCAGGTGAGCAGGAATACCAAACTTGTCCACGACGCCGTCCAGATCGGTACGGGTATCATTCATGGTATCGATCAAAGTCACATGCCCGGAAACCAATTGAGCAATGTCCTTGTCACCGGTTGAGATGACGGTATCAATTTTCTTCTCTGTGGCTTCTTTGGCCAGTGTGCCAATGACATCGTCCGCTTCTACGCCATCAATCATCAACAATGGCATACCCAGGGCACGAACCATTTCGTGAATCGGCTGAACCTGTGAGCGCAGATCGTCCGGCATGGGCTTGCGGGTGGCCTTGTAATCTTCGTACATATCGTGCCGGAAGTTCTTCCCCTTGGCATCAAAGACCACTGCCACCGGACTGCCCGGATACTCCTTAAGCAGACTCTTCAACATGTTCGTCATCACACGGATAGCCCCTGTTGGACGACCGTCTGATGTTCTCAGGTTCGCTCGTTCTGAAGCATGGAAAGCCCGATAGAGGTAAGAAGACCCATCTACGAGCACAAGGGGCGTACAGGCTTGATCTGACATTGCTGAATTGATCTCTGGTTAATGGGTAACAGTAGCATTCAGACATTGATGTGGGTGAACACCGAGAGCTACAGCCTCCCAAATATTGGAGTAGACTGCTATTCTAATCCCTTTTTCCCGCTAGACACATGGTTATTCCTTGAGGCGCGCGATGAAATCAATAACAGGTTCACTGGCTTTTGCGACAATCATGTCTTTATTTCTCGTCGGCTGTGCCAGCTCTCCACCGTCCACTAACCCAACAGAAGCTGCATTGGAAAAGCCTCCCAAAGTTGTTCAACCTGAATCGGCAACAATCAGCAAAGAAGATTTTGAAAAAATCCCTAAAAATCTGCGTCCCGAAGATCTGGAGCAAAGGCATGACACCACTGTGGTCATTCGTTCCGGCGACAATGAAACCATCAGGGAATACCGGATAAATGGTTTTCTTTATGGTATTCAGGTTATCCCCAAAGTGGGCGAACCTTATTACCTCATTGCAGCAGATCACATGGGCAACTTTATAGACCCCACCAAACCCGAGATGTTGATTCCGTCCTGGACTATTTTTCGGTGGAAGTAGATAGCTGAGCCTTCCCCTGTGATGGCGTCTCAGAAAAATCTGACAAAGCTAACTGTGACCGAAGAGCACTCCCGTCCGGTTCTTCGAGAGTATTATTTCGATTATAAATAGAAGTTTGGTTATAATATAACATCGTTCATTCGCTACCTTTCATTGTCATGACCAGTGTCCACCAGCCTCACGATCATCACCACTGTATTTCAGGAGCTTTGCAGGAAGCTCGTACTCTCTGTCAACAGAGGGGAGCCAGGCTGACCCATCTCCGTGAGAAAGTACTGGAACTGATCTGGCAAAGTCATCAGCCCGTGGGAGCCTATGACATTCTTGCCGAACTGGCTAAGCAGGAAGAACGGGTGGCCCAACCCCCCACCGTTTATCGCGCCCTTGATTTCCTGATGGAGCAGGGTCTGATTCACCGTCTATCCTCACTTAACGCTTTTATTGGATGCCCCCACCCCGGCACAAAACATAACAGCTGTTTTCTGATCTGCCAGAACTGCCGCGTGACACAGGAAATCGATCATCAGGCCATTAATCAGTCCATTACCTCTTGTGCCTTTGATCAGGGATTCAAAATCACTGATGCCGCAATTGAACTCACCGGTTTATGCTCAAACTGCCAGAAATCCCGGGAGTCATTATGAGTTCAGACAAAGACAATAAAACAGCAACAACCAAGGATCTGAGTAAACCTATGTCTGAAGAAACATTGATCAGACTGAACAACATCCATGTTGCTTTTCGGGAACGAGAAGTCGTTACCGATATTTCACTGGACGTGGAAGCTGGTGAAATCGTGACCCTGATAGGCCCGAATGGAGCTGGTAAAACGACACTGGTCAGAGTTGTTCTGGGTCTGCTGTCTCCTGATTCCGGAAGCCGTTCGGTAAAAGAAGGTCTGCGTATCGGCTATATGCCTCAAAAATTGCATGTTGACGAAAGCATGCCCCTGAGCGTAAGACGCTTTCTTTCCCTGACAGGACAGTCAGAAAAACACATTTGTTCGGCACTGGCAAGAACCGGTGTCGCCCACGTCATGAACTCACCGGTTCATTCACTTTCAGGCGGAGAGCTGCAGCGAACATTGTTAGCCAGGGCATTGCTGAACAGACCTCATCTGCTGGTGCTCGATGAACCGGTTCAGGGTGTGGATGTCAATGGCCAGAAAGAGCTTTATCATCTGATTACCGAACTCAGAAATGGGAGCAGCCCCGAGCTGAAAGACGGCTGCTCTGTTTTAATGGTCTCCCATGACCTTCATCTGGTGATGGCTTCAACAGATCGGGTTATTTGTCTGAACCAGCATCTCTGTTGCTCAGGCCACCCCCATCAGGTTCGTCAACACCCTGCTTACCTGAAGCTTTTTGGTGGAGAGTCCGAAGAGCTGGCTATCTACACCCACCATCATGATCATGAACATACCGTTGATGGTCATATCATCCACAAGAATGACAATAGGAGCACTCATGCCTGAACTGCTCCTTACCGCACTGCTGGCAGGATCAGGGGTTGCCATAGTGGCAGGACCTCTGGGTTGTTTTGTTGTCTGGAGGAAGATGGCCTACTTTGGCGATACTCTCTCTCATTCGGCACTGCTGGGCGTAGCCTTGGGGTTGCTGCTCGATATTGATCTTAACCTGACCATCATAGTGTGTTCGCTGTTTCTTGCTGTTCTTCTGGTCTCGCTTCAGGAACAACAAAAAATGGCATCC
Organism: Endozoicomonas sp. SESOKO2; assembly: GCF_024606245.1. Taxonomy (NCBI): domain Bacteria; kingdom Pseudomonadati; phylum Pseudomonadota; class Gammaproteobacteria; order Oceanospirillales; family Endozoicomonadaceae; genus Endozoicomonas; species Endozoicomonas sp. SESOKO2. The sequence continues at coordinate 14,507 of NZ_JAHHPQ010000510.1, read as the reverse complement.
GACACGTTACTGGGAATACTTGCCCATAGCAGTCTTTCCCTGGGCCTTGTTGCAGTCAGTTTTTCCGAGAACGTCCGAATCGACATGATGTCTTACCTGTTTGGAGACATTCTGGCGACCGCACCTACAGACCTGCTCTGGATATACGGCGGCGGCGCACTGGTCCTCACCACACTGGCCTGGCTGTGGCGGCCCCTTCTGGCCATGACCATTCATGCAGAGCTGGCGCAGGTTGAAGGTTTTCCAGTTAAAAGAACCAAACTGATTCTGACCTTACTGATGGCCCTGGTCATTGCTGTGGCTATGAAAATTGTTGGTGTACTTCTGATCACTTCTTTAATGATTATTCCAGCCGCAACAGCCCAGAGGTTTTCCCGAACACCAGAACAAATGGCGATCATTGCCGGCATCATTGGCTTACTGAGCGTTGCAGGAGGACTGACTGCCTCCTGGCAGCTGGATACCCCATCAGGACCTTCCGTTGTCGTCTGTAGCTTCCTGATTTTTGTTCTGGGTTTGAGCTTCAAGCGCAGCTGACGAGATTAGTCCTGATACAATTCATCCACGCCCACCATCACCCGTGCCAGCTTGTCTGAATCCAGGGGTGGGCGAATAAAGCCGTGATAATCCCCCCTCGGATTGATGATGACCAGGTTGGCGCCATGATCCACCAGGTAATACTCATCCACCGGATCAATGACCGGTGTGTAGGGGATGTTCATTTGTACGGTCAGGTTATGGATATCTTTCTGGTTGCCCGTCACTCCCACAAAATCAGGGTTGAAGTGAGGGACGTAGCCATTCAGCTTCTCCACAGTGTCCCTGCGAGGATCCACTGTCACCATAAAATAGTGCATTTTCTTCGCGATTTCAGGGTTATCCTTCTTCAACAGTTTATCCATCTGGTTCAACTGACCCAACGTAGTGGGGCAGATGTCCGGGCAAAAGGTATAGCCAAAGTACACCAGAGACCATTTCCCTTCGAGATTAGCCTCAGTAAAAGGCTGACCCTTGTTATCCACCATGCCCTTCATTTCAAAGGTCCGTGGCTTGTCAAAAACCACTGCCCCCATCCGCTGCAAGTGCTCCAGTGTGAGCGATGGTTTGTTCATGTATTTGTAGAATGTCAGACCCATAATGACCGCGACAATAGCCACCAGAATCAATACTGTTTTATTCACGCTGTTTTTCATCCCGGATGCCATGAAAAATCCTTTGAGCCTTCAGCCTCAGTCTAACCGATAGCCTGTTAAAGCCATAAATAGAACGCATAATGATCCAGCAGCAGTACCACGAAGAGCAACATCAAATAAGTAATGGAATACTTGAATGTCTTGATAGCAGCATGGGGCCTGCTTTCTTGCAGGAGAGCAATAGCCCAGTAAAGAAACCGCCCTCCGAGAATCAATGCACCCGCCAGATAAAGAATGCCACTCATACCGGTCAGGAAAGGCAAAACACTGACCAGGACCATAATCACGGTGTACAGCAAAATATGCAGCTTGGTGTAAGCCTCACCGTGCGTCACCGGCAACATGGGAATGTCGGCCTTGGCATATTCAGCTTTGCGATGGATAGCCAAAGCCCAGAAGTGGGGTGGCGTCCAGGCAAAAATAATCAAAACCAGAAGTAAGGCATTACCTTCAAAGTGTCCGGTCACTGCCGTCCATCCCAGCAGGGGAGGGGAGGCACCGGCAATCCCGCCAATGACAATATTCTGTGGGGTCGCACGCTTTAAAATCAGAGTGTAAACCACGGCATAGCCCATCAGTGAGGCCAGTGTCAGCCAGGCGGTCAAAGGGTTGACCAGAAACACCAGAATTCCTATGCCCAACACACCCAGAGTAAAGGCAAACAGCAAAGCCTGAAGCGGCTCAACTCGCCCTGTGGCTATCGGTCTCTTGTGGGTTCTGGCCATCACCGAATCAATCTGTCGGTCGACCACATGATTGATCACTGCGGCGGATGCAGCCGAGAGGGCAACACCCAGATTACCAAAGATGAGAATATCCATAGGTACCATGCCCGGCGTCGCCAAACACATACCAATCACCACCGTCAGAACCATCAGGGCGACCACTCTGGGTTTGGTCAGCTCAAGATAATCACGCCAGTGAACGGATTCCTGAAGGGATGCGCCGCCCTGCTTTTGAATGATCTTACTCATGATTGAACCTCACTGAATCCTTCAGACACGTTCAGACGGAAGTTGAGAGCGACCAGAATCAGCAACAAAACCGCACCTCCCAGGTTATGAGCCACCGCCACTGAAAGTGGCAGGCTGCCCAGAATGTTACTGATCCCCAAAGTGACCTGTACCAGCAGAGCCAACAGCATCAGTGTAGCCAGCACTATCAGGCTGCTTCGGTTACTAGACGACTGAGCATTACTATATCGAAGTATCTGCATAAACAGAAACAGCAGCAACACGGTCGTCACCAGTGCCCCCAATCGATGTAAAAAATGTATCGCGGTCCGTGCTTCAGAGTCCATTTTCCCACCCAGATAATTCGGGCCAATGGACTGACTGAAATTCAAACCTTCTGCAAAATCAGCACCGGGCAGCCATTGCCCCTGACACATGGGGAAATCAGGACAGGCCAGAGCCGCATAATTGGAACTGGTCCAGCCCCCCAATGTGATCTGCAAAATCACCACTAACAGCCCGACCGCAGCTAACCCTCTCAAGCGATCTTTCTGTTCAGAGGAGGGGAGTTTTTCCCAACACAATCCGGACAAACGAAGGGTCATCAGAAACAACAAACTGAACGTAGCAAAACCACCCAAAAGATGTGCCGTCACCACTTGGGGCCAGAGCTTCAAGGTCACGGTCCACATTCCGAATGCCGCCTGCAGAATAATCAGCCCCAGAATGAATATAGGCAGCTTTAATGGCTGCCCAGGCTCTTGTCGGTTCCGAAAGGCTTGAATAGCGATCATCAGAACCAGCAGCAGTAGAGAGCCTGCTACATATCGATGCACCATTTCTGCCCAGCCTTTGTCCACCTCAACCGGCGCATGGGGAAAAAGTGTTTCCGCTATGGCTATTTCCTGCGCTGTTTCAGGCACTGTCAGGAAGCCATAACATCCTGGCCAGTCAGGACAACCCAACCCTGCATGAACCAGTCGTGTATAAGCCCCTAACCCGACAACCACAGCGGCCAGCAAGGTTGCGAACAGAGAGAGATAAAAACCCGTTCTCTGTCGCTTTGTCTGGCTTATTGTTTTTGTAATCGATGCTGTTGTCATGGAACACCTTTCAATGTCAGCCAATGTTTGATGCTTTAAGCAACTTCCTCAAGTCTTTTAATAAATCTCCACCGTACTGCCCTGGCTGATACTTCATCATGATATTCCCCAAGGGGTCAACGATGTAAAAGCCATTCGTTGGCCACGCTCTTTTTTCACCCGGTTTTTTACCCAGAGTGTTCAACACCGATTCTTTACGACTGCCCAACCAGATCAGATCAGGATGTTCACTGAGTACACGCTGGTTCAATTCAGGATTGGATGAGGAAGAGATAAAAAGCCGGACGACCCGGTCGCTGTCTCTGCCGAGCGCCAGATGAGCCTGACGGGTTTGATAGAGCGTTTCCTGACAGGCCTGATCGGAGCAGGCATCGTCACCAAATACCAGAATCCCCCAGCGACCCTCCAGTGCCTGCTGGTCAAACATTTCATTATTTTTCTCAAGCATCATACTTTGGAAGCTGGCGGGGGGTAATAGCAGCTCTCCCTTATTCGTACGACCATCCGGCACAAACTGCGTACCGAAGAAATAAAAGTACCAAGCCAACCCCATAGCCAGAGAAGGCATGAGAATGACCAGAGCCAGTTGCCAGCGACTTTTTGCTTTCTTTACTCTTTTCATTCTTATAATACCCGGTTGATTAAATAGTCATCTTTCTACATTCAAAATTTAAAAGGAATCCGGATCATCACTAGCTTGCTCGAGGCCCATAAGGGAATAACCGGGTTCTCCATATTTGGGTGGTCCCATAAACCGTAACACAAACGGCAACCAGGTTATTTTTGCCGGTGTCTGCAGTAAAATATCGCCGTCGACCTGAATAGAAAGCGGTGTCTCATCCTGATGTTCAATGTCCAATTGAGTAAAGACAAGCGCTCGTTGACCTGACCAATTACGTAATCTCTCCATAGTCGTCCAAACCAGACCTGACCAATTGAGTAATCTGCCTATAGTCATCTGAATAAATGTCCATATAGGATGCATCCTCTGCTGACTATAAAGCACCTTCCCCCGCGTACAGAACGGCTTCATATAATTAAAAAGGGCAATTCCTCCTCCGAACGTTGGCCCTGTACTCGCAGCCAGAAAATTCAATGGAATATTGAACCTGCCTTTATCAGAAGTGCACCTGACCATGGGTGTATTCCATCTCATGGCTGAACTGATGGCTAACATTGCAGAAGCCATACTTCTGGGTGAATACCTGAGTAGTCGGCTTGGTCGCTCACCACTGTCGTGATCGTTTTTATTTTTTGTCATCTGAGTCGTCACACCCAGATTAAACCCGCTCACTGCCAGAACCGTTTGCTTCTCACAACTGCCTGTTTGACAACCTTCAATTTTGTAGGCACCAAAGGGCATAGAGGCTCCGTAAACCAGCGACCGAAGGGCATGCATCGGGTTACACAGTTTGAGTGTTCTCGCTATATCGTTTCCCTTGCCCGCCGGTATCACACCAATAACAACTTGCGGTTCACTTGCCAGACCCTGAACCACCTCGCGGACGGTGCCATCCCCACCAACGGCAACCAACAATAACTGATCTTCCTCAGCGTGTTGCCCCTGCTGCCAGTCCTCATATGCCTGCACTGCCAGGTACGTTGCATGACCGGCGTTTTCTGTAAAAAACACTTCAAATGTCGCTTGTTCCTGAGCAGCAGCCTGGTCTTGTGAGCCGACTGCTGTGTAGTACAGGTTGACAGCTTCTTCAATTCTGTCCCAGACCCTGGCACCTTTACCATTATTACTTGCAGGATTAACGATAAAGCAGACATGGCGAATCGTTGCAAATCCGTTTACAGGAACAAGAAATACAAAAAGCAGCAGGCCAGATAAACAAAAAACTTTGCTATTCACAGTGAGCTATCCTCTTTTCTGTTAGTCGCGTATACCTGTCCATAACCGCCACGTTCAAAATTTAAATGGAATCCTGCCTTTCCTTCGCTCTTTCATCCTCCGCTTCTTCAAGGTACATTCCGTGATAACCGTGATCACCAAATACGGGGGGTCTCAAAAACCGGAACACTTCCGGCAACCAGATTATTCGTGCCGGCGTTTGCAGTAAAATATCACCATCAACCTGGATATCCTGAGGTGTCTCTTTCACGTGCTCAATGTCCAATTGAGTAAACTGAGCCCGTTTCAGACCTGACCAATTGAGTAATCTCTGCATAGCGACCTGAGCAAGTGTCCAAAGGGGGGGATCCCATTTCTCACCATAAAGCAGCTCTCCCCGCTTACTTTCCGCTCTCTCGCCATATAAAAAGCCAAACTCGCCCCCGATCGTAGGCCCCGTCGCCCCTCCAGCCATAATATTCAAGGGGATATGGAACCTGCTACCCCCATCAATACTGCACTTGACCATAGGTGTATTCCATCTCATTGCAGAAGTGAAGTCTGATAGCGAATAGACCCTACTTCCGGGTGAAAAGCTCATCAGGCGACCCGCTCGCTCACCGCTCTGGTAATCGTTTTCCCTTTTTTTCACTTGAGTCGTCACACCCAGATCAAACTCATTGACAGCCAGAACCGTTTTCTTCTGGCAACTTCCTCTTTCACAAGCTTCAATTTTATAGGCACCTAAAGGCAGAGCGGTCCCATAAACCAGTGTCCGAAGGGCTCGAGCCGTGTCACGCAATCGAAGTGATCTCGCTATATTGTTTCCCGTACCCGCCGGTATAACCCCAAAAACAACCTGCTCCCGGTGAGCTTCCAGACCCTGAACCACCTCATGAACAGTGCCATCCCCTCCCACTGCAACCATTAATAACTGGTCAGGAATTCGGCTCCCTTCGCGCTGCCCTTGCTGCCAGCTCTGGTACGCTTGCGTTGCCAGCTCCGTTGCATGACCTGCATGTTCTGTAAAAAACACTTCAAATGTCGCTCGTTCCTGAACAGCCGCCTCATCCTGTGAGCCCACTGCTGCGAAATAATGATTGACAGCCTGTTCAATACTTTCCCAGACTCTCGCACCCTGACCGTTATTACTGGTTGGATTAACGATAAAGCAAACGTGGCGTATCTTTGCCAATCCGGTTTCCGGAATCACTGGAAATCGGTTTTTCGGAATCACTGCAAATCCGTTATTCGGAATAAGAAATACAAAAAGCAGCAGTCCATACACATAAAACACTCTGCTATTCACAGTGAATCCCCCCCTTTCCAATCAGGATCATCTCCGGCTTCGTCAAGGTCCATTAAAGCACGACCGAGCTCTCCATATTCGGGGGGTCGCATAAACTGGAACACTGCCCGCAGCCAGGTTATTTGTGCCGGTGTTTGTAGTAAAACATCACCATCGACCTGAATAGAAAGAGGCGTCTCATCCTCGTGTTCAATATCCAATTGAGTAAAGCAAAACCGTTGCAGATCGGACCAATTGAGAAATTTCTCCATAGTCATCTGAATAAGTGTCCAAAAAGGGTTGGTCCTCTGCTGACTAAAAAGCATCTGTCCATGGCAACTGTATGGAGTCATATCGTTAAAAAGGGCAACTCCACCTCCGATCGTTGGTCCTGTCCCCGCTACCAGAAGATTTAAGGGGATACTGAACCTCTCACGATTAATACTGCACCTGACCGTGGGTGTATCCCATGTCATTGCTGAACTGACAGCTAACATTGAATAGGCCACACTTCCGGGTAAGTATCTCAGCAGTCGGCTCGGTCGCTCACCACTGTCGTGATCGTTTTTCTTTTTTGTCATCCGGGTCGTCACACCCAGCCCGAACTCACTCACTGCCAGAACCGTTTTCCGCTCGCAACTGCCTCTTTGACAACCTTCAATTTTGTAGGCACCAAAAGGCATAGCGATTCCATAAACCAGCGTCCGAAGAGCATGCATCGGGCTCCTCAATTGGAGTGTTCTTGCTATATCGTTTCCCTCACCCGCTGGTATAACACCGAACACAACTTGCGGTTGACTTTCAAGACCCTGAACCACCTCATGAACAGTGCCATCCCCACCAACGGCAACAATCAATAAATGACCTTCCTGCTCCAGCTGCCAGTTAAAACTTGCCTGAGCTGCCAGCTCCGTTGCATGACCGGCGTGTTCCGTAAAAAATACTTCAAATGTCGCTTGCACCTGAGCAGCAGCCTGATCTTGCGAGCCGACAGCTGTGAAGTAACGATTGACATCTCTTTGAATACGGTTCCAAACCCTCGCACCCTGCCCATTATTACTGGCAGGATTAACAATAAAGCAGGCGTGGCGAATCACGGCAAACCCGTTTTTCGGAATAAGAAATACAAAAAGCAGCAGGGCATATAAATAAAAAAATCTGCCAGTCACGTTGAGCCATCCTCTTTTTCGTCAGTCCCGGATACCTGTTTATGTTTATGTTGGCTTTGACCCAAGCCTGAGGATCGCATCTGCCAGAGATACAGACCCAGCAGGACCAGAGCCATTAAAAACCATTGAATAGCGTAGCCGAGATGTTTCTGAGAGGTGGTTTTCATTGTCAGAGGGCGAATCAGATAGGTGCCGGGCTGATTCTGTTCCAGCTTAAGAATATAAACGGGTAGAGACTGTCCCAGCGCTTCCCCCATTCGCTCAAAGTTGACGACCTGGATTCGCTTGGGCCATTCTTCCTGCCAGATATCTTCACCCAGTGTGAAGGGGTTCCCCAATAACCGATACAGTTTGCCCCTTAACTCAAGCTCTCCATCGAGTGTTTCGATTTCCGGCAATCGTTCTCTCGATTCAGCAGGCAGCCAGCCTCTGTTGACTAGCAGATACTGACCGTCATTGACCAGAAAAGGCATGATCAGGTCGTAACCGGCACGACCTTCGTGAATCTGGTTATCAAGAAAAAAAGCCCGATCGGAAAGAAAACGACCACGGACACTGACAGGCAGATACATGGAATCAGAGTAACCACTGACATCAGACAGACTGAGTGCAGGCATGGTCTGTCGCTCTGCCAGAGTTCGCTCAAGCTCAAGCTTCTCCTGGTATCGTGACATCTGCCAGAACCCCAGTTTGATCAGCAGGGGTAAAAGCAGCACCACCAACAACGACAACTTAACGCGATAGCTATACTTCGACATCGGGTGCTCTACCAAACTCCACTGTTATTCTGATCTGAATGCCGATAACGTAAGAAAAACAGTTACACCACAGATTTATTTAAAAACCGGTTTAGCAAACTGTTTTTCATAAACTCAGGCTTCAGCAGGGAGCGTTATATGTGGTTAAAAGTTATTATTGTTCTTCTCTTTTTTGCCGTCGTATTCTGCTTGGGCAGAGGTCTGTACTTTCTACTTAAAGGTGATAGCGGTTCCGCCAAACTGGTGAATTCGCTCACTGCCCGGGTTGGCCTGACCGCCCTGATCATGCTGATCATTGTGGTGGCCTGGCTGTTTGGAGATATTCACAGCAACGCTCCCTGGCTTTACCGTTAAACGACTGAAATCGTTAACCGCCACTTCCTTCAGGGAGTGACGGCATTACCTCAAATCAGATAGACAAAAATGAACAGGCCGATCCAGACCACGTCGACAAAGTGCCAGTACCAGCAGGATGACTCAAAAGCAAAATGGTTATCCGGCTCAAAATGCCCCTTATAGATACGAATCAGCATGACCAGTAACATCATGGCACCGAGAGTGACATGTGCCCCGTGAAAGCCGGTCAAAATAAAAAACGTTGAGCCATAAATACCTGCGCTCAAAGTCAACCCAAGCTCATTGTAGGCTTCAGCATATTCTGCAGCCTGAAAGTAAAGGAAGGTAAAACCCAGAATCAGGGTGAGAATCATCCATACCTTAACCTTGGTTCTTTCCGCCTTTCTGAGGGCATGGTGGGCAATCGTCAGGGTGATACTGGAAGCGACCAGTAACAGGGTGTTCAGCAGTGGAAGATGGAAGGGATCGATGACCCCACTGGCTCCCGGAAATGTTTCATTATCCGGATTGGTCATCAGCGGCCAGGCCGCTTCGAACTCTGGCCAGAGGTGTTCATGAGTGGAAGCACCATCTCCCTCACCAGCCAACCAGGGCACGGCGAAGTAACGGATATAGAAAAGCACTCCAAAGAAAGCCGCGAAGAACATGACTTCAGAAAAGATAAACCAGCTCATACTCCAACGGAAGCTCCGGTCCATCTGATCACTGTAGAGCCCTTTGCGAGACTCTTCGATGACGTTACTGAACCAGCCAAACAGCATGTAGGCCATGATCAGGGAGCCACCGAAAAACACATAATGTGCAAACGAATCTTTTACCCCGGCAGACATGTCATTCATCATCATGCCTGCCCCCAACAGCGTGGTAAAAAGACCTATCGAAGCAATGATCGGCCACTTGCTCTGGGCCGGAACATAATAGGTACCTTCACCTTCTTGCGCCATCAGAATCTCCTCAGGACGGCTGCGTCCTCTCTCCCATTGTCGTCACATCAAACAAGGTGTACGACAACGTTAGTTTGGTGATATGCCGGGGTAATGCCTGATCCACAATAATTCTCAGCGGCATGATTTTTTCTTCGCCTGCTTCCAAAGTCTGGGTGGTGAAGCAAAAACACTCCACCTTGTGCAAATAGTTGGTGGCCTGAAACGGTGAAACACTGGGAATGGCCTGGCCAATCATTCGCTCACCGGTTGGGTTGCGGGCAAAGAACTCCAGCTCTCCAACCTCTCCGGGATGAACCACTACTTCTGTGACGCTGGGCTTGAAGTCCCAGCTCATCTCAGCATTGTTGGTGGCCACAAACTGCACTTTCACACTACGGCTGGTATCTACTTCAGCCGTCTCGGCGTTATACCGGTAAGGATTCGGATCGGTTTTGCCGTTGAGACCCGTTACCTTGCAGAACACATCGTACAGGGGAACCATGGCAAAGCCGAAGCCAAACATACCGCCAGCTACCAGACCTGTCTTGATGACGGTTCTTCGCGACAGGTCGTCCGGGGTATCATCGTCAGCATTCATTCAAACACTTCCCTACCGTTCGGAAAGAAACTCAACCGTATCGTAAATATCGCTCATAGAAAGGCCGGTATTCAAGCTATCCAGCATGATGCCCGGCTCTCCATGACAGGCTGCCTTTTCTAAAAAAACATCTCCTTTCCAGCCCCAGAGACTGACCAGTTGACAACTACTATCAACTATCAGGTATTCACCTTTTTGAGCTTTCAGAGCCTCTTGATATTCTTCAAGTTTGGTCTCACAATCCACTTCGCGAGTGCCAGGACTGAGCACCTCGACTAAGAACCGTGCGCTATTTTGTATATCCTTGTTATTTCTGGCGCCACAATAAACCATAAAATCAGGATATCGATAGCTGACTTTCTGTTTACTTTGAATACGCAGCTTCATATCACTGACAAACTGATCACAACCCATAGTTTTAGTGCGTGAAAACAAAGCACCAGCAATGTTAGTGATAATGACACCATTATTTCTGGTCCCACCGGCCATATCAAAAATTCTGCCATTGACGTATTCATGACGAATCTCTGAAGACCGCTCCCATTTCAGGTACTGTTCCTCTGGGTAAATTTCCAGAGGGCTATTAGGTTTTGCCAATCCCACTGGTCACACTCCTGACTGCCATTATTGTCTTCTCCAATATAAAAAAACCGCCCTGCACAGACCCAACCACTGAAACTCAGCGGACAGCTTTTTACTTCACATCCGGTGGCGTGGTGAAGGTGTGGTAAGGTGCCGGTGAAGGCAGACTCCACTCAAGACCTTCTGCACCTTCCCAACTTTCAGCTTTGGCTTTCTCGCCCCCCTTGATGCACTTGACCACGATAAACAGGAACAGCAGCTGAGTGGTTCCGAACATAAAGCCGCCAATACTGGCAATCATGTTGAAGTCTGCAAACTGCAGGGCGTAATCAGGAATCCGGCGAGGCATGCCTGCCAGCCCGATAAAGTGCATCGGGAAGAAGGTCAGATTCATTCCAATGAAGGACAACCAGAAATGCGTCTTGCCCAGCGTCTCGTCATACATATGACCTGTCCATTTGGGCAACCAGTAATAGACTGCGGCAAAGATGGCAAAAATCGCTCCGGGTACCAGTACATAGTGGAAGTGAGCCACTACAAAATAGGTGTCGTGATACTGGAAGTCAGCAGGGGCGATTGACAGCATCAGTCCGGAAAAACCACCAATTGTGAACAGCACTACGAAAGCAATACTGAACAGCATGGGGGTTTCGAAGGTCATGGCTCCCCTGAACATGGTGGTGACCCAATTAAAGACCTTCACACCGGTGGGCACAGCAATCAACATGGTGGCATACATAAAGAACAGCTCACCCACCAGAGGAATGCCCACGGTAAACATATGGTGCGCCCAGACAATAAACGACAAAAAGGCAATACTTGCGGTGGCGTAAACCATTGAGGTGTAGCCAAACAGGGGTTTCCTTGCAAAAGTTGGCAGAATGGCTGACACAATCCCGAAAGAAGGCAGGATCATGATGTAAACTTCCGGGTGCCCGAAGAACCAGAAAATGTGCTGGAACAGCACAGGGTCACCACCGCCACCGGCGTTAAAGAAGCTGGTGCCAAAGTGGATGTCCATCAACATCATGGTTACAGCACCGGCCAACACTGGCATAACAGCAATCAATAGATAAGCGGTAATCAACCAGGTCCATACGAACAAAGGCATCTTCATCATGGTCATTCCAGGTGCCCGCAGGTTCAGAATGGTGGCGATAATATTGATCGCTCCCATAATCGACGAAATCCCCAGCATGTGGATGGCAAAGATAAAGAAGGTGGTTGACGGTGGTCCATAGGTGGTTGATAGAGGCGCATAGAATGTCCAGCCAAAGTTTGGGCCGCCACCTTCCATAAACAGTGTGCTGATCAGCATTACTGCTGCAAAGGGCAGAATCCAGAAACTCCAGTTATTCATTCTCGGCAGCGCCATGTCTGGCGCACCAATCATCAATGGAATCATCCAGTTAGCCAGACCGACAAAGGCCGGCATAACTGCACCGAATACCATAATAAGACCGTGCATGGTGGTCATCTGGTTAAAGAAGCCGGGATCAACAATCTGCATCCCTGGCTGGAACAGTTCCGCCCGGATGACCATCGCCATCGCACCACCGGTCAGGAACATGATAAAACTGAACCAGAGATACAGGGTGCCAATGTCTTTATGGTTCGTAGTCAGTACCCAGCGCATCAGTCCCCTGGCAGGGCCGTGATGGTCATGATGCTCGCTTGGCTTTTCATTTGAACATGTGTCTGTCACAGCAGTCATGGTTGTATTCCTCACAGTCCAGCCTGATGTGTATTGGTATTCGGCTCATTAGCCGTTGGCTTATCAACGGCAGCGGACCCGCCTGAATGTCCGGTAGCTGACGGTTTGTACTCCCCGGTATTCTTGTATTCCAGAATCTGCTTCGGCGTCACCAGATCACCGGTATTATTGCCCCAGGCGTTTCTTTCATAGGTAATGACTGCCGCCAGATCGACTTCGCTTAACTGGGCAGCAAAGGCCTGCATAGCGGTACCCTTCTTGCCGTTCAGCACAATGTCGATATGGGCTTTGACCTGATCTTTCTCAACGGTCATTTTTGATCCCTTGAGAGCAGGAAACAGCGGTGGCATACCTTCACCATTAACTTGATGACAGGCCGCACAGACTCTTTCGTAAGTATTTTTGCCACGCTCCATCAGCTCAGCCATGGTCCAGTTTTTACTGGTTAACTCACGCTCTCTGGCGGCCAGTGTTTTCTTCTCGGACAACCAGTCTTCATAGTCATCGGGTGACCTGACATCCACCACAATGGGCATAAAACCATGGTCCTTCCCACACAGTTCTGCACATTGACCACGATAAATTCCGGGACGATCGACGTTGGTCCAGGCTTCGTTAATAAAACCCGGAATAGCATCCCGTTTAACGGCAAATGAAGGTACCCACCATGAATGAATAACATCTGCTGCTGTCACCAGGAAACGGATCTTTTTACCCGCAGGTAGTACCAGTGGTTCGTCAACCTCCAGAAGATAGTTGGGGTCTTTGCTGCGAACGTTATAAATCTGTTCCGGTGTTGTTTTGAGATTACTGAAGAAGGACACTCCTTCTCCCAGATACTCGTATTGCCACTTCCATTGATACCCGGTAATTTTGATATCAATTTCAGCTTCATCCGTATCGTAAATATCAATCAGTGTTTTTGTTGCCGGAATTGCCATACCCACCAGAATTAAGAGAGGAATGGTCGTCCACAGTATTTCAACTATCGTACTTTCATGGAAGGGATGGGGCTTAGCGCCTCTTGATTTACGGTGCATGAAAATGGAGTAAAACATAACACCGAATACCAGAATGCCAATGACCACACAAATAATAAATATGGTCATATGCAAGTCGTAAACAGAACGACTGACTGCTGTAACCCCCTCGGTCATATTGACTTTCCAATCAGCTAACAGACGGCTGGGAATCAAAAAGCCTGATAAGATGGTCAAAAAAATCAGGAAAGATTTTCGACTTCCGGAAGGTAAACGAGCGGAATAGACCAGAAATTTTCTTGATCCCGGCCACGACAAAAATGACCGAATGGTTCGAAATACATCGGCATATCCGAAACCCGCCACTGGCACCGTCCAGAGTGGGCGATATTTACCGCTCATGGTTTTTGTCCCGCTCATGGCAGTTTTTATCAAAAGAAAGAGAGCTAGCGCGTGCTGCATCATTCCCTTACATCCCCTGACTGTCCGCCCAGACAGGCGGTGACTTTTTGTTATTATCCAGCAGACCCAAGTCTTGCTTTCAGAGGTGTTGGAGCAGTAAGCGTTATGGCCTGGACGTTCCAGAGCCACGCTTACTGACTTAATTGATTGCCGCTACTACACAGGAGCCATTACAGCATCTTGCCTGAAAACTTCAGTGCACTTTAACCATCAGAGCTTTCGACGACAGAACCTTCAGTCAAACATCGGCCTTTAGTTTGTTTTACCCTTCAGAGGAAAACAAACCAGCACTGCCCATGGTTGCCTGCCGATACTCAGAGTGCCAATATCCAATCGCAAGAGACCACTCAGTAACTGACAATGTCATACTACTTCGGACCCAACCTGCAAAACCCAAAACACAGGAACATCCTGCAAATACTAATACCCTTCAGACGCATCTCGTAAGACATTTAGTCTGACAACAATCGCTCAATGAGTATAGTCCCAGTACCTCATTAAACAACATGATTGCACAAAATGAAAAGAGTCTTTTCAAAAAACATCTTAAACTAAAATGTCACTTGTCGTTTAAATAAGTTATAAGA